>JBBQDY010000628.1:0-1504 GCA_038320155.1 Cytophagales bacterium | reverse complement strand
AAAGATCTGATCGCCGGCTTCACGCTCTGGTTTGAAGATGATGCCAGGATACTTTCGCATCGAAGGCTCGATCTCATCGATGTTCAATTTTTCAATCATCTTCTTACGTGCCGTTGCCTGCTTGGATTTGGCCACGTTTGCAGAGAATCGATCGATAAATGCCTGAAGTTCTTTTCGCTTGTCTTCCGATTTTTTGTTTGAATCAGATCGTTGCTTGAGCGCTAGCTGAGAAGATTCGTACCAGAAGGTATAGTTACCTGAGTAGATTTTAATTGTCCCGAAGTCACTATCCACTACATGGGTAGATACTTCATCCAAGAAGTGCCTGTCGTGAGAAACAACGATGACGATATTTTTGAAATCCAAGAGGAAGTTTTCCAACCATAGGATGGTATCCGCATCCAGATCATTGGTAGGCTCATCTAGAATCAGGATATCAGGATTTCCAAAAAGTGCTTGTGCAAGCAAGACTCGAACTTTCTGATTACCAGCAAGATTTTTTAGGGGTTGGTAATGCAAATCTTCAGTAATACCCAAGCCGGAAAGCAAGGCTGCAGCAGCTGACTCGGCATTCCAGCCATCCATCTCTGCAAATTCTGATTCCAATTCAGAAGCCCGAAGGCCATCTGCCTCTGTAAAATCTTCCTTCAAGTAGATGTTGTCTTTTTCATCCATGATGGCAAATAGCTTTTTATGCCCCATCAAGACTGTTTTTAACACTTCAGTCTCATCAAATTCAAAGTGATTTTGGCTCAAAACAGCCATTCGCTGACCGGGAGTGATATTCACCGAACCGCTGGTGCTATCCATCTCTCCGGAAAGGATTTTCAGAAAAGTGGATTTTCCTGCTCCGTTGGCACCAATTACACCATAGCAATTGCCTTGATTAAATTTTAAGCTGACTTCGTCAAAAAGTGTTCGTTTACCAAATTTGAGGGAGAGATTATCTACTGAGATCATTCGACTTTATTCTTTTTTGAGGCGCAAAGATAGGAATTTAATTTTTCAAGGAAGGCTGGGTATTCAGCAATTGAAAAATGAGAATTGCTCTTTTATGAAAGTTAATTTGAGACTGTAATTCAAAATGATTTACCCCATTGGTAGCGTATGCCTAACCAAAAGTATTGTAAGGAGAAGACAAACGATTTTCATTTTAACTTGAAATTTGACTACCTCAATTTCAAGTTTTTTACTTATCCACTACTTTGCCAGTAGGCAGAAGAGGCAAGAATATAATTGGTGCATAATTGATAATTGGGAGTTTCGGTCTCCCCTGCCTACCGGCAGGCAGGCGTCTTCAGTCTTCGGTCCCAATAAGCCAAGAAATAAGGTTACTGGCATCATTACGGATATCCATAGAAACTATTCTACGTAAAGGACTAAGCCTTTTAAATACTCTGTTTCAGGATGAAACAAATTGATCGGGTGATCTGCAGGCTGAGAGAGTTGGTGGAGAACCTTTACTTTTCTTCCACTTTCTAAACCAGCCGCAGTAATCGTATGT
>JBBQDY010000627.1:0-1523 GCA_038320155.1 Cytophagales bacterium | reverse complement strand
AAGAAGTTGATGGCCTGCTTTTGAATTAGTATTTTATCTTCTGTCTGATCGACCAAAAATAATTTCTATGAAATACCTCTTTACAGCACTCGTTTTATTTATCTGTATCCAAACTTTTGCGCAGCAAAATTCCTGGAAAGTATTAGAAACCACCAACGAAGCATCACCTCGCCATGAGAATTCTTTTGTGGAATTAAATGGCAAATTCTATGCGCTAGGTGGAAGAATGGATCGGCCAGTGGAAGAGTTTGACCCCAAAACCAACGCATGGAAACAGCTTGCAGCCGTGCCAATGAATTTTCATCATTTTCAAGCGTTGGCTTTTGAAAATGAGATTTATGTGATCGGAGCCTTTACAGGAGGGTATCCGCATGAAAAACCAATTGAAAACTTCCTGATTTTCAATCCAAAAACCAATTCGTGGCGGGAAGGTCCAAAGATTCCTGCAGACAGACTTCGTGGTTCAGTGGGTGTGTTTTCCAGAAATGGAAAAATCTATCTTGCCTGTGGGATCATCGATGGACATTGGGATGGGCATGTAGCATGGTTTGATGAGTATGATCCAAAAACCGATACTTGGAAAATCTTGCCTGATGCGCCAAGACCTCGAGATCACTTCGGTGCGGCAATGGTAGGCGACCGCGCTTATTTGGCTGGAGGGAGAACCTCCAATGCTGCGATCGGTAAAGTCTTGGATTTGACCATCGCTGAGGTCGATTATTTTGATTTCAAAACAAATACCTGGCATACAGAAAAAAATGGCCTTCCAACACATAAAGGAGGTAGTTCATCGATAGGCAGCCAGGAGTTTTTGGTAGTTATGAATGGAGAAAGCAACACTCAAGAGCTTTCTCACTCCGAGGTTGAAGTCCTCAATACCAAAACTGGAGTATGGTCAAATCTTCCAGCGTTAAATCAAGGGAGACATGGAACCGGAGTGATCTATTTTAAAGGTAAACTTTATGTGGCAGCTGGATCTGCAAAGCGTGGCGGAGGACCGGAGTTGAGCGATATTGAAGTCCTAGATTGGAAATAAGGATTCCATTTTGGTTTTTTTTAAGACTTTGACTTCTTAATTCTGATTTCCTGAAGAATTCTGGCTTTACTTTTGAACCTCTCGCTATGAAAACAAACATCATTCTTATGAAACAGACCTTAACAGCGCTATTAATTTTATTAAGCTTTGCAGCTTTTGCACAAGACGATTTAAAAATTCCACTTATTGAAATTGAAGGAGTATCGATTCGAAAAGTCCCTTCAGATGAGGCCATTTTTTCCATCAATTTGGAAGAGAAATCAATGAAAGTAGTTGGTGCAGTGGAAGTACTCAACCGTAAGACTAAGAATCTTGCTGATGCTTTGAAAAAAGCCAAAATCAAAGACTACAAATTGATTGCAGACAACTATTCCGTGGACATCAATCGAGTTTATCGGAATGGATACTCCAGAGATAGTGGCTATGTCGCTAGACAGAGTTTACGAATTGTAACTGCTAGCAAAAATGAAGATCTCCAAAAAATCGT
>JBBQDY010000626.1:0-1523 GCA_038320155.1 Cytophagales bacterium | reverse complement strand
TTTCAAAGAATTGAAAGCGCTAACTGGAGACGAAGGAGCAAAAAAAGTGGCTCAAGCACATGAAGATGATTGCGCGTTAGTCAAATTCCCTATGGGTAAAGTAGACGTGGATACAGAAGAAGATTTGAGGGACTTGAATTTGTAGGTTTTCATTTCTCGCAGCGAGTTTTGAGGATTAGATCTTTATTCCATATCTCTAAAAAAAACTTCCAGATCTAAAACAAAACCTGGAATTGCCTTCGACTCTACACAATCTCCTGAAGTCAATAATCTAGAAGGTTGGTAACGATTTGAAATCAAAGAATATATTAATACTGTTTGCTGTTCGGGGTGAATAAGCCAATACTCTTGAACTCCATTTTCCTCGTATAACTCATACTTATTTTGAAGTTCCAGGCGATTATTTCCTGGAGAAAGAATTTCTACAATCAAATCAGGAGCTCCGAGACATCCTCGATCATCAAGCTTTGTTGGATCGCAAATTACACTGATATCCGGCTGTACGACGTCTTGAATTTTATTGTCCTTTTTTGATTTTTTGGGAAATCGAACGTCAAAAGGAGCCTCATAAACCTGGCAGGTTTTCCCTTCCAAAAAGTTTAAAAGTAGTGATGCTAGTTTAAGAGAGACTTTTTGATGAATCCGTTTTGGAGCGGCGGCTGCCTTTTTAAAAACCTTTCCTTTGATTAATTCCACCACCTCATCGAGCTGCCAGGTCAGGTAATCGGCATATGAATACTCCCCATATTGGACATCAGGCTCATTTACAAGCTGTTGATTTTCTTTTTCCATGATTAAATTTAAAAGAATTAGAGTAAAAACACATTTTTAACTCTTGTCTGAATGTTTTATCTCGCAGCGTCGCTGCGCCGTAAAGGATTATTTACTTAGTGCCCTTGATTTCTTTTTTGGCGTTCGAAGATATCTTTGACAGATAAAGAAAGTACTTTTATTCTGACTTGCTCGCGCCGTCGCTGCCCCGCCGCTAGCAATTAAATCATACAATCTCCCCTCTCAACTCGCCTACCACTTTATTCACCCAATCTGCCGTATCGATAATATCCTGCTCAGTGGTTTGACTTCCCAGGCTGAAACGCAGTGACGCTCTTCCCAAATTTGAATCCAATCCCATACCTTGCAAGACATGACTAGGCTTTGGGGAAATGCTGGTACATGCTGAGCCCGAACTTACCGCTATTTTCAAACAAACTTTCCGTAGAAGCTCCTCTCCCTCAACTCCGGCAAAAGCTATATTCGTCACATGTGCTAATCTATTTTCTTGACTTCCGTTCAGAAAAGTACCGGGAATCGCTAAAAGCTTGTTTTCAAGTAAATCTAGTAGCTTTTCCAGTCGATCTGATTCATCTGTCATTACTGACAGTCGTATTTCCGCAGCTTTTCCCATACCCACTATTCCGGGCACATTCAACGTTCCCGATCGAAATCCCTTCTCATGCCCTCCCCCATGGATTTGCGCCAGTGGTTTGGGAAGCGGATGATTATGTCGGATGTAGAGCGCACCT
>JBBQDY010000625.1:0-1523 GCA_038320155.1 Cytophagales bacterium | reverse complement strand
GATGTGCCAAAAGCCACGATAGTCAATCCAATTGCTAAATCTGAAACGTTGTATTTCTTGGCTAAAACTGAGGCTCCATCCACTAGCCAATCTGCGCCTTTGACTAAAAGGGCTAATCCAACAACTAATAAAATGATTTGCAGAAGCATAGGTTTTAAAGATTTGGGGTCAAAAGTAGATTGAAAAAAACATCGATTTTTTAAGGGATTAATAATTATTTTTAAGTGAACCCGCTTACTTTAACATAGCCAAATTTAAACTGATTTGCTTCCTAAAATCCTTCCCGATATTCGGGACAGGCTCTTGCCCTCTTTTAAAAAGGGGGAATTTGATCCGATTCCAACTAAGATTTTGCTTTAAATCCATACGTGCATTTATGAGGATACACATAATATTTTTTGAAACTGCTAACTTTCGCAAATTACAAATAACCCATTTTTATGAAAAAGCTCCTATTTCTCTCCCTATCCTTAGTTCTGATAGTCCAATCAACCAGTTTCGCACAGATGATTATGCCTGAGCATATCAAGCAAAAAATGACTTATCCCGTTTTAGATTTTGCACCGTGGGTAGGAGTCATACCTATAGTTGATCCGGTGATGACCTATGATCCAGCCTTGACCTATAAAATCGCGATTGATGTCTATGGAACATTCAAAGATTCCACGAAAATGTATGAGCCATTCACCGAAATAGCTCGGACCTATAATCTCTTTATTGCAAATGGGGTGCCGGCAGACAAGATTAAAATTGCTGCGATTGTACATGGTGGTTTGTCAAGAGCTGTGCTGAGCAATGCCGCCTTTCAGGAGAAATATGGAATCGACAATCCAACTATTTTAGCCCTTCAGGAATTGAAGAAGGTGGGAGTGGAGTTTTATCTATGTGGTCAAAGCATGGCTTTCCTTCAGCTTCCCCAAGAAGACATCACCCCAGAAGTGAAAGTTGCGATTTCTGCGAAAACCACCTTTGTAGCTTTGGATCAAATGGGCTATACGTATTTGGATGTGAGTGGAAATTGAGGAAGTATTGAGTAGCTAGAAATTAGTATCTAGACTTTGGAGCCAAGATTTTAGAACCAAGAATTAAGAGTATCGAGTAGCTAGCTCTTAGTATCAAGACTTTGGAGCTAATTAGAACTGAGAATCAAGAGGAAGTATCGAGTAGCTAGCTATTAGTATCAAGATTTTATAGCCAAAATTTCAGTTCCAAGAATCAAGAGGATAGAATTGGTTTCGAGTTCTCTTAGGTAAGAGAAAAGCATACCTAGTGCGGTTTGATCCTAGAATTGGATCAGTTAAAGAGGATTAAAGAGCACCAGCGGTACGATTTGATTGTAGCCAAAATTTTGATTCAAATTAATTTAGATTCCTAGGCAATCGTTATTCTATCATCGATATAAAACCTAAATTATTCTGGTTTGCATGAAGGGAGTTTTTCCAGTTTTGAGATAATAAAATCCTTCTCAATGGCCGAATCCGATATTCTTTGGAAGAGCTTAAGTTTCATGTTTCGCGTTCTCA
>JBBQDY010000624.1:0-1526 GCA_038320155.1 Cytophagales bacterium | reverse complement strand
CTTATTCCGATCTGATGCAGCATAAGTGTCAGTGGCTGATCGTCGAAAAAATGTTTGGTCGTTGAAAAATAGTATTTTCAGCGGGATTTCAGAGTACCTCGGGAAGAAAAAGCACTCTTTTTGGGAGGGCCGTGAAATATTCTTTCTAGCTTTAATTGAACTTATTCCCGGTTGTCCCTGAAGAAATTTAAGCCTCCATGTTTCGCTTTTTTAAGCAATAATGGTCTTTCTGATTTTTGTTTTCTATTTTTAGAAGATCTAGCGTATTCAATGAAAAAACCAATTCGCCTTTCCATTTTTATTTTAGTGCTATCGGTTTTGATAGCTGTATTCACCACTGCTTGCGATACACTTCGCGATATCGAAGAACTGGATGGCCCTTGTACCATCCTATTGACAAATGGAACTACTGTAGTGAGTAATGGTAATATCGAGATCAGCGACCGTACCCAAGCAATTACCTATCGGGATGAAAACGGGAAAATATGGTCCCTATTCCGGGAAAATTACCAAAGTTATACCTGCAATTAATCTTTTCTTTCGACGATCAATACCCAATCATTTCCCCTGCCTTGGCTCGGAGGATTTACCTTGATTTTCTCTGATTTCTGAATCGGATCCCCAGGAATTTTGATGCCCGTCCTCGGATCATACCAGTTTGAATTAAAAGATTCTCCTACTAAGCTTGTCAAATTAAGATCAGTTGGATTACCGGAAGGGAAATAAAGTAACCCATAACTCCCCTCCGAATCCCTGGTGGCAGCTACGTAGTATTCATCATCGACTTGCTCAGTTGCAATAAGTTCCTGAGCCGGAACTCTGGTGAAAAAAGGAAATTCAAGAATTAAATTCTTCAAGTGCTTTACCTGATTTGCAGTTTCCAGATCAAGTGAAAGATTCCAAGGCTTTAGTGGACCATTTACTGGAGCTTTATCCAAATCATACATTTGCCATACAGCATGGTCCCCATAGGTCTGACCTGCAGCACCGGCAAATACATTCCAATACATGATTTTTCTAATGTCGGTGGCTTCGCTATAGCCTTGATTTTTGGCATCAAAGCATTTTGGATGCTCCTCATACATGGGTTCCCCGTCCACGGTTGGCTTTTTTGGAGTGAGCGCTAGATCATGAGCGATTTTTTGGTAAGTGGGCTGATTGGGACAGTGACCTGTTTGATGCATATTGAAATCCAACCATGATTCCTGGTGAAACCAATTAGAACTTCCGCCTGGTTCTGTAGGCTGAGGATGGAAGGTCATCAATTGCTTGTTGGCGGGAATCTGCGTTTCTTGAATTCCTTTGGCCATCCGATTCCACACTTCTATATCATTTGTGTACTTTCGAGGATTTCGATCTCCACCCAAAACCCAGATGATGTTTTGTTGATTGGAATATCGCTTTCCGATCCATTTGCCAAAGTCATATGCCGATTTGGAATTGAAAATCTCAGGCCCCGTTCCCCAAGAAGATTTATTTAGCTTATCACCCCAAGTAGGAAGCAAAGCAATGTGAATATTACGCGC
>JBBQDY010000623.1:0-1527 GCA_038320155.1 Cytophagales bacterium | reverse complement strand
TCCTTTGAAAAAAGGCCTGGAATTCTCTCCAAGATCTAAGGTTTGATCTTGAAGATATGGCTTAGTCAAATTCCCACTGGGAGCTAATTTTACTATTGAATTTTGAAAATCGATGTCAAAATTGAAAGCCGATTCATTCGTATTCAAAGAAATAATCAGCTCATCCGCAATCAACTGAGCGATATGGAAAATCGGAAATTCCGGGAATTCCCCATAATTCGGGAGTTCGGTAGCAAAGCTTTGAAAGCGTGGATTAGCATTGCTTCCTCGGTTGGAAAGAAAATAGAGCGTGCTGCATTCATCCCGACCGAGCACCAAATCACTAATTCCATCACCATCAAAATCACGGTAAAGAATCGAATGTCCGCCTGCATGCTGGATACGCTGATTTGTGTCGACCCTTGAGTTGGGAGCAATCGGAGAGCCTTGGCAAGTCTGGCCAAAAGTGAATTCAGAACAGCCACAGAATACGAAATTTCCCCAGAATCGAACAGGAAATGCAAAGCCATCCATATCGGCAGTTCCTTTTCTTTCAATGGAGGTGTTTTTATAATATTCCAGAAAATCGCCAGAAGCAAAATTGAAAATCACCAAGTCCAAATCCCCGTCTCCGTCCAGATCTTGTATCAAAGGCGTATCCAGATTGTTGACCTGAATATTCCCCGAGCCTTCGATCTTCAGGAAGTTTTGTGCCAAAGTCCAAGAAATCTGTGTTCCTTGAGAAGTGTTTCGAAATGCTTTTATCCCCAGTGCTGTGGCTGTAAATAAATCTTTTTTGCCATCGCCGTCAAAGTCTACCAGCTTTATGAATCCAGAAATATCACGTGGAAATAAATAGCTGAGTTCCGGCAGGTGGGTGGACTGGTTGTTTGATTTCTCAAATACTTGAAGCTGCCGGGAATTGATATCCCAGATCACCCATTCCTCTTTCCCGTCACCGGTCAAATCAATAGTTTGAATCTGGGCAGAATTAATTCCTCCTGAAAAGGGAGCCCTAAGGATTTCATTGGAAAGTTCAACCCGTAACTCGTTTTTGAGGCTGTAACTCTCCTGAGCTTTCATTCCGATAGAAATAAGAAAAAATAAGAGAAAACAAATTTTGCGCATGGTGATCGAGTAGAAAGACTGAAATTAATACGAGCCTGTCACTTCAAAGATGTGAATGATTCGTTTATTTTGGGAATAAATCCCAAAGAAAACCATGAATATTCCCGCTCTATATCCTCTTTTTCTCAAATCCACAGGAGTCAGTACAGATACTCGAAAGATCGATCAGGGCAATCTTTTCTTTGCCTTGAAAGGACCAAACTTCAATGCGAATGAATTTGCCTCAAAGGCATTGGATATTGGAGCTTCAGTGGTGGTGATAGATGAAAAAGCTTTTTTGGCAGAAAATGATCCGCGGTATTTTTTGGTGGATGATGCGCTTTTGGCTTTGCAAGAGTTAGCAAATTACCATCGGAATCAGTTGACT
Organism: Cytophagales bacterium; assembly: GCA_038320155.1. Classification (GTDB taxonomy): domain Bacteria; phylum Bacteroidota; class Bacteroidia; order Cytophagales; family Cyclobacteriaceae; genus Algoriphagus. Next base: position 53 of record JBBQDY010000623.1, on the reverse strand, counting down.
ATTCCGATCATCGGACTGACCGGATCAAATGGTAAAACGACTTCAAAAGAGCT
>JBBQDY010000622.1:0-1528 GCA_038320155.1 Cytophagales bacterium | reverse complement strand
TGGCAACTACTATCGATTTGTAAAAATGGGCTCGGTAAATTATGATAATTTATTGCATCATGAACTTGGACATGAATGGTTTGGCAATAAGGTTTCAGTAGGCGATTGGGCAGATTTCTGGATTCATGAAGGGATTACTGCTTTCGGTGATTGGATGTTTTATTGGGAGCACGGTGGGGAGGAAGCATATTTTAAGAATGCTAAAAACACACTTCGGCAAATCACCCATTCCAAACCGGTTGTGAGTCCAATCAACAGTACCGAAGAGGAAGCCTATCATTCCGAAATCTATACCAAGGGTGCTTACGTGATGCATTCCTTGCGCTGGATACTTGGGGATGATGTGTTTTTTCCAATGCTGAAAGCCTTCGCCAGTGATTCTAAATTTACTTATGAAAACCAAGTAAACACCCGTGACTTCATCGATTTTGTGAAGTCCTATTCTGGGAAAGACTTGGAAGGTTTTTTTCAGCTTTATTTATACAGCACTAATTTACCCGAAGTCAAAATTTCTAAGAAAGGGAAAAAAGGATTTGAAGTTTCGCTGGAGGGAATTGATTTTCAATTACCGGTAGAAATAAAAACTGAAAAGGGAATAAAAACAGTGACACTCAGCAAAAAGCCAGTTTTGATCAACAGTGTCACCGAACCGATTGTAGATCCTAGGGGCTGGTTGATGTTGAGGAAATAAGAAAATTTAGCGACCCTTTAGAACTTAGCAAACAAAAACACAGACAGATTTAAACTTTGGACTTATTAAAATTTGACCCTATGAATTCATGGATATTGAGCAAGAAAACAGAAATCAGGATACTCCCACTAGTACTTTCAGGATTGATCTTTTTAATTTTTTCTATCAAAACAAATGGTCAAGCATACGTCGGTTACAATGTAGATCGCTATGCCGGAGTGCATGGAGTATCCTTTAATCCCGCGATGGTTTCAGGTTCTGCCTATCGGGTAGATATAAACATTATCTCTACAAGTGCCTATTTAGCGACTGATTATTTGGGGTTGGACATTCAAAGTGTATTGAAAGGAGGTTCCGGATTTAACTTCGATGATGATTTGGAGCGTTTTCCGTCTGAAGCCAATAATTTTTTCCTGAATACAGATGTTTTGGGACCTTCAGTTCTTATCAATTTGGGAGAAAAAAGTAGTATGGCATTGACTACACGTGTCAGAGGAATATTCAACCTTTCCAATATCAATGGTCAATTCTATGAAAGCATTTCAGATGGTTTTGTAGGCCAAGATGATTATTCAGTCAATATGAGTGAATTTGCCGGTATCGGCCACACTTGGGGGGAAATTGGAGTTACCTATGGACGGGTTTTGGTAGAGAATGAGAGAAATATTTTAAGAGGTGGCGTTACGCTAAAATATCTAGCTGGTGCAGGAGGATTGTTTACCAATAGTCAAAGCTTGACTGGGAATTACAGTGATCAAAACCAGCTCTTGACCACATCCGGTAATCTAGCCTTCGGCTATACCGATGGATTTGATACTGAAGAGCCAGGATTTTCTG
>JBBQDY010000621.1:0-1529 GCA_038320155.1 Cytophagales bacterium | reverse complement strand
TGGCAACTACTATCGATTTGTAAAAATGGGCTCGGTAAATTATGATAATTTATTGCATCATGAACTTGGACATGAATGGTTTGGCAATAAGGTTTCAGTAGGCGATTGGGCAGATTTCTGGATTCATGAAGGGATTACTGCGTTCGGAGATTGGATGTTTTATTGGGAGCACGGTGGGGAGGAAGCCTATTTTAAGAATGCCAAAAGCACGCTTCGGCAAATCACCCATTCCAAACCAGTCGTGAGTCCAATCAACAGTACCGAAGAGGAAGCATATCATCCAGAAATCTATACCAAAGGAGCATATGTGATGCATTCTTTACGCTGGGTACTTGGGGATGACGTGTTTTTTCCGATGCTGAAAGCTTTCGCAAGTGATGATAGATTCACCTATAAATACCAAGTCAATACCCGTGATTTCATTGATTTTGTGAAGTCTTATTCTGGAAAAGACTTGGAAGGCTTTTTCCAGCTTTATTTATACAGCACCAATTTGCCAAAAGTCAAAATTTCAAAGAAAGGGAAAAAAGGATTTGAAGTTTCGCTCGAGGGAATTGACTTTCAATTGCCCGTTGAACTTGAAACAGAAAAGGGAATAAAAACAGTGACACTGAGCAAAAATCCAGTTTTGATCAACAGTGCCACCGAACCGATTGTAGATCCTAGGGGCTGGTTGATGTTGAGAAAATAGGAAGAGTAAGTAATCCTTTAGAACTTATTAAAACAAAAACAAAAACAGATTTAAACTTTACACTTATTAAAATTTTGAACTATGATTTCATTGATATTGAGTAAGAAATCAGAAACCAAGATACTCCCACTGGTACTTTCAGGATTGATCTTTTTAATTTTTTCTATCGAAACAACTGGTCAATCATACTTCGGTTATAATGTAGATCGCTATGCCGGAGTGCATGGAGTATCCTTTAATCCCGCGATGGTTTCAGGTTCTGCCTATCGGGTAGATATAAACATTATCTCTACAAGTGCCTATTTAGCGACCGATTATTTGGGGTTGGACATTCAAAGTGTATTGAAAGGAGGTTCCGGATTTAACTTCGATGATGATTTGGAGCGTTTTCCGTCTGAAGCCAACAATTTTTTCCTCAATACAGATGTTTTGGGACCTTCAGTTCTTTTCAATTTAGGAGAAAAAAGTAGTATGGCATTGACTACACGTGTCAGAGGAATATTCAACCTTTCCAATATCAATGGTCAATTCTATGAAAGCATTTCAGATGGTTTTGTAGGCCAAGATGATTATTCAGTCAATATGAGTGGATTTGCCGGGATCGGCCACATCTGGGGGGAAATTGGAGCTACCTATGGACGGGTTTTGGTAGAGAATGAGAGAAATATTTTAAGAGGTGGCGTTACGCTAAAATATTTAGCTGGTGCAGGAGGATTGTTTACCAATAGTCAAAGCTTGACTGGGAATTACAGTGATCAAAACCAGCTCTTGACCACATCCGGTAATCTAGCCTTCGGCTATACCGATGGATTTGATACTGAAGAGCCAGGATTTTCTG
>JBBQDY010000620.1:0-1542 GCA_038320155.1 Cytophagales bacterium | reverse complement strand
AATGGTAAAATGGTGACTACTGCAGAAATAAAATTTGATCGAACTAAATACGATATCAAATATCGCTCTGGCTCGTATTTCGAAGATTTGGCTGATAAGCTAATCTATGACGAAGTAAAGCTTGACGTGAAATTGGTCGCTACTCCTTGAGTTTAGAAAACCTTAAATGAGAAGGCTGAGAATTAATTTTCTCAGCCTTTTTTGTTTTTAACAGCCAAGGACACGGAGGTTTCGCAGAGGTAACAAAGTCAATTTAAAAATTAGAATTAGTTTTGTCCAGGTTTCAAATCAAAAAGCTTAGATTGAAACGCTCCATAAAGCCTTAAATCAGGAACCCTAAGCTCGGTGGCATTCAAATCGTCCATATTTTTTAAGACGTATCCCCTTTCTTTTAATTTTTGATTTCCATCCCCTTGAAGTTGGGAAAAAATAACAGCTCGAACAGTGCTTATCGACGTGGGAGCAAGCAAAACCAACTGAACCTGATCTCTAGATTCTGTTAGATCACAAGAGGAGAATAGAAAGAAAACAGCACCTAGAAAAATCCTGAAAATATTCAGGCATGGTGATTTCAAAATCCTGTATATATCAATTTTGACCATCTTAAATTTAAGATTTAAAAGTATTTGCCTAATTCGAAAGCGCATCCTGACTTCGCTTCAAGTTTTTGATAAATAATTCCAGATCTCGATGATTGCTCTTTTTTCCAAGTTCCACCGCTTTCTCAAAAGATTGAGCGGCTTGCTGCACTCGATCTAATGCCAAAAGCCCATCTCCGAAACTGTCATAAACATTTGCTGAATTAGGATGATTTTTCAAATTATCTTCAAACAACACCAATGCATGATCAAATTGATCTTGTCTCATTAGGCTATAACCAAGCATATTCAACTCGCTTTCAGAAAGTAAAAAGGCAGGTAAGTAAGTTCTGAGACCGACAATAAAAGTTGCAAAATCTTCGGGTGATAGGTCCTGAGCTGCACTCATGATTTTCTGAGATGATTCAGAATAAATGAGCTCTTGAATACTCAAAGTAACCGATGTGGTTGATTGTAGGGGTAAATAATTGAACGAACTGGGAGTTAAAACCAAGGAGAAATTAGATAAGTTGGAAGTCAAGTCTTGAAAGAATCTGGTTCGGTTTTCCAGCAACTTATCCGCCAAAATCTTTCCCTCTTTCCATACCGGCTCCATAGGAGTTTGGATGTCATTTCTTCGACTCAGCATGATAATGGATGGGACTTTGGGCTCTTCCATATTTTCCCAAACGAATTTTTCATTAGCTATAAGTTCTTGCATAAATTCCATTTCTGTCGGAGAATCTCGTAAAGGGCCACGAAACTGATAAGACCGGTACTTTTCTACCAAGTCAAATCCATTGACTCCAGCTTCGTTCAATTCTAAGGCTAGTTGATCCAAGTTTTCGGTAGGCGCTATCGGATCCAAATAGATCATTCCAGAAACCTCATCAGGATAATTGAGCGCAAACTCACGCGCAAAAACACCTCCCCAGTTATGACTCACAAAAATGTACGGAGGCGA
>JBBQDY010000619.1:0-1544 GCA_038320155.1 Cytophagales bacterium | reverse complement strand
ATCCAAGAATCTAAGATCATCTCAATTGATAGAGGAAGCCAATTCTTCAAAATGGAAATAGAGTTGAGCAGCTCTGAAAAAATCCCAAACGTAACTGCCGGCATTACCTTGCATGAAGGAAAAGGAGTCACTGATCTTAATCGCGATCAAGGTTGGTTTAGCTATTGGGAAACGATCGATGATGCAGGACTTGGAACTGGTCTGGTGATCGCTCCTAAATTGATCAAATCATCCTTTGAAAAACGAACTTCCAAAAAAGACCAAAGCCATCTTTTTGTCAGCTTCGATCCTAAAAAAAAGATAAACTACTATGCCGGATTTGCTTGGCAGAAAGCAGGGGAGATCCAGACCAAAAAAGAATGGACAAAGCACCTGTCGGAATTTAGCCAAAAGGTAAATAGTCCTTTGATGGTCAAATTGGCACTCAAATAAATTCATTAGAAACGAATATAAATTTGAATTCGAGACGAAATGTCTGGAATCACAAACCCAAAACCATGAAAAAAGCCACATTTGATATCCGATTCGCTGTTCACCACAGGGAATTCAAAAATATGGATACCACCGCCCTTCGGGAAAATTTTTTGATGGAAAACTTATTCCAAACTGACCAAGTCACGCTGGTGTATGCACATTACGATCGACTGATTATCGGGGCAACAGTACCGGTGAATCATCCTGTAAGACTGGAGACTATTGATCCGCTCAAATCAGAATACTTCCTGGAAAGAAGAGAACTGGGAATCATCAATATTGGCGGCAAAGGTGAAGTAGTAGCAGATGGAGTTCATTATAGCTTAGAAAATAAAGAGGCACTTTACCTTGGAAAAGGAACCAAAGAAGTGACCTTTTTACCAGGAGATCAATCAGCTCCTCCGAACTTTTATTTCAATTCTGCTCCTGCACATGCAGCTTTCCCTTCCAAAAAAATCGATGCTTCGGATGCTGAAATAGTAGAAACTGGGACGATGGAGCAAGCGAATCATCGAACAATCCGGAAACTAATCGTGAACAGTCTGGTAGAAACTTGCCAACTTCAGATGGGTTTGACCGAGTTGAAAGCTGGAAGTGTCTGGAATACCATGCCAGCTCACACGCACGATCGCAGGATGGAGGCTTATTTATATTTTGATTTGGCTCCAGAGCAGTTGGTCTGTCATTTTATAGGCGAGCCGGATGAGACACGACATATCTGGATGAAAAGTCATCAGGCTGTTTTATCCCCACCTTGGTCCATCCATAGCGGGGCTGGCACGAGCAATTATTCTTTTATCTGGGGAATGGCAGGAGAGAATCTGGATTACGGAGACATGGACGTGGTCAAAGTAACTGATTTGAAATAAGCGATGAAAAACCTATTTGACTTAAGTGGAAAACGAGCACTGATTACCGGAGGAACTCATGGCTTGGGAATGGCTATGGCAAAAGGCCTAGGAAATGCAGGCGCAGAATTACTAATCAATGGTCATTCGCCGGCAAAGCTAGAAGCGGCCCTCGAAGAATATCGAAATGAAGGCTTGAATGCCAAAGGATTTCTATTTGAT
>JBBQDY010000618.1:0-1549 GCA_038320155.1 Cytophagales bacterium | reverse complement strand
ACCTCCGATTTGATTAATAAACTCCAGCAAAGGGCGATTAAGAGAGCCAGCGTAATTTTGAATAGCTTCAGGAGTCCAGTCCAAAATCTGATTCAAACTCGCTTGAAGCATTGGCATTAAGACAAAATTGGAGGCCTCACCCACAGTATACCGCGAGGCGCCTGGATTATATTCAGAAGAATATTCAGATAGCCTACCAAAATCTTGAGCATTCACCCGATTCATCCAAGATTCTTCTAGCGGGATTCCGTTGTGGAATTTCTCACCGATGTATGCAATCGAGAGGGAATAGGGGCCTAGCAACCATTTGTAAGTGGCGCAGATTAAGGCGTCGATCTGACAAGCTTTCACGTCTATGGGCATTGCGCCGACTGATTGTGTCCCATCAACGATAAATGCAGCTCCCATTTTCTGGCATTTGGCACCTATAGCTCCCAGATCAAATTTTAATCCACTCATCCAGTGAACTGAAGAAATCAACACGACAGAAGTATTTGCGTCAATAGCATCAATCAAATTAGTATTCCAAGATTCGCCTTTGGAATCTGAGTTTGGATCGGGAGAAATAGTCGAAATGGAAGCCTGATTTTCTTGAGCCCAACGGGTAATAGAAAAATAGCCACTAGGAAATTCATCTTGGACCACGATCGCTTTCCCGCCTACTTTTGGTTTGATATTATTCAAAACAGAAGTAAATCCATAGGAAGTTGATGGGATGATCGCAACTTCGTAGGAATCACAATTGACCAATTTTCCAAAAGTAGTCCGGACAGAATCTACGCCTTCAAAGAAATCAGATGGCTTCAGTTGAAAGGGATTTCGCTGTTTGATAATGGAAGAAATCCCGGCTTCTTCCGAAGATTTGAGCTGAGGTCCGCGATAGGCATTATTAAGGTAATGGACGCCTGAGTCTAGGCTAAAGAGGTTTTTCTGGCTGTTGAGCATCGTCCAAATTACAAAAACTCCAGTGAGTCAAAAAGTGCTTTTTGAGAATGTTTCCATGTTCTCTTTAGCTTCCAAAAATTAGGGTGATTTAAAGTTGCTTTTTTGCTTTTATCATTTTACTTCCGTTAGAAAAGCGAAGTTCATCGTTGGTAGATTTTTCTATTTCGTAGGTACTGGAAGTGCCAATTATTTGTGTTCCAAGGCTTCTAGCTAGTCCAATTTTGATGGTCTTGGATACATCATCTTTGAGGTCTAGTTCAATACGTTCATACCCTAAAAAAGAAATAGTATAATTATGAATTTCTTCGCCTTTGGGGAGAAGGATATTGCAAATCCCGTTTTTATTGGCCTGAAAATGCTTGTTCTTAGATTTATCTTCAAAAAACTTAAAAATAGTCGCTGGGACTTCCATTTCAGTTTCCAAATCAAAAAATTCAAAATGGAATTCTACTGAATCATATTTTAGACTGTCCGCTTCAGACTCGATTAAGACTTTACTTCTGATGGGGTTTTTTTCGGAGTAGGATAGAATTAACTTTTCATTTGAGAGTTGGTATATACCATTGCCGTAATCTATAGGGCCAAGATCGCCCCTCGTTTCTGA
>JBBQDY010000617.1:0-1553 GCA_038320155.1 Cytophagales bacterium | reverse complement strand
TCGATTCCTGGAATAATGTCCTCGATTTTTTTGATCAATTTATCCGCTTTATGCTCCTTGAGCTTTTGTTGAAAAAGTGAAATGTTGAAGGAAGAATCTTCTCCACCAATCAGGAGTCGGCCATCGTCTGTGGTTCGCATGTAAAGGTATGGATCTCCGGTATCCCAAATGAGCAAGTTTTGAATTTGTCTGTTCAGCTTGATTCCCTGCTCGCTGACTGTCGCATAGGTGTAGAACAAATCAGCCACTTTTTCCTTAAGCAGCTTAGTACTTTCAAATCCCGTGCAGCATACAATTTTCCCTGCTGCGATGGTTTGACCGGTCTTTAGGATCACTTTGGGTTCCAGACCCGAAGTCTCTATTTTCTCAATCTCGGTCTGATCAAAGACTTTCATTCCCCGCTTCACATTCAGCTGGATCAGCTCATGGGCCAACTTATAAGCATCCACACTCGCCGCCACTTCAGAGAGAATTGCACCATAACATTTCACTCCATACTCCTTTTTCACAGCAGTCGCATTTAGCCACTTTACACCTAACTGATGCTTTTCGCGGATCTTGAATTCCTTCTTCAGCCATAAGGATGCTTCTTTATTGTGTGCCAGGTAAAGGCTTTGCTTCATTTCAAATCCACAATCAATCTTTGTGGTTTCGACCAGCTTTTTCATTTCCAAAACTGCTGCAATTCCTGCCTTATAACAAACAGCTGCCTCTTCCTCCCCAATCATCTCACTCAATTCGTACATAGGCACGTCTATTTCATATTGCAACATACTAGTGGTTGCACTGCTGCTTCCCATACCAATATCTCTTCGATCGATCAACATGACTTGGTATCCGGCATCCATCAAGGCGTGGCTGATCAGGGCACCGGTAATCCCTCCACCAATCACCAGAATTTCTGTTTGCATGTCCTCATGAAGTGATGGATAGCTGTATAAAATCCCGTTTTTCACGATCCAGAATGATTCGAAAGTTCTTAAGCGCATGTGTTTCCGTTTTGAGAAGCAATTTTTCAAATCGCTTCAGGTATATTCCTTAGTCAATGTAGGAATTTAAAACGCGATGAGTTAGCTTATTTTTCAACCTCGTCTGAGTGAATTGAAACCTTCGTTTGGATTGGTTGAGCAATCACGGATCATATTTATATTTGGCCTACCTGACAGTAATTTTAACTAAAACTTTTGACCATTCTTAGCGTTTTGAAATTATGAAAAACTCCAACACTCCGATACTTTTTACACTCGTGTTAGTCGTTATCTTTTTCTTTCCAACAGAAATTTTTGCTCAGAACATCCCGCAGCTTCAGGACTTTAACCAAACCCGAATCGATTACAATCAAAAAGGAATGGTGATTCTTGGAAGTTGGGCCGTAGGAAATATGGTTTGGGGTGGAATAGGAGCGAGTCAGACCATCGGAGAAACCAAAGCTTTTCATCAAATGAATCTTTATTGGAATTCTGTCAATCTGGTCATAGCCGGATTTGGCTATTGGCAAGCTACTAAGGAAACTCCCGGTACTGATTTTTGGGCAACGATGGAAGCGCAACATG
>JBBQDY010000616.1:0-1560 GCA_038320155.1 Cytophagales bacterium | reverse complement strand
CAACGCTTCGGGTAACTTTTCTCCTTGAAAATCAGAGCTGCCATATTGAAATCCCAGAGACTTGTTTCCATCCTTATCTATTACTGCCACTGTGTAATTATCAGTTAGTACAAGGTTTTCGCTTGCAGTTGAATAAATGTTATAAACTCTACCAGTCCCTATTCCATTTGGCCCTTCTACCTCTAAGGGCAGCGTTTTTTCCAATACCAGCATTTCTAGATTTATAAATTGAATAGCGGTATTGACCTGGTCAAAATTATAGAGGTACTTCCCATCCTGAGAGAGCCCTGAAGCTTCCAAATCCCAGTTTAGAAAAATAAAGTCTTCTCCCGAATCAACTTGGATGGTATCTAGGGTATAGGAAAAATCGATCGCTGCAGCTGTTTTTGATTCCGAATCGGAGCTTTCTCCACAGGAGAAAAATAGAGGAAGTGCGAGTAATGGAAGTAATTTTTTCAGAGGCCTTTGAAATTAGGCTTTAGTCGCACAAAAGCCAGTTCGTCGTTGATATTGAGAAAACTATAGAGCATTCCATCTTTGAAAAAAGGATTCCTGAAATCATGGAAATTCTCCAATTCTTGCTCTTTGAGCATGTTTAATTCAGGATCAAAAAAGGTGGCTACATGATTAAATAGTGTAGAATCTCCGATCGTACGCTTTTTGCCTGTACTCAATCTCCAGATAATATTTTGTTCAGTTAACTTGAAAAATTCTTTGAAAGTAACTTGTGCGTCTTTTGCGGTGCTAGAATCTTTCCAACCTATATCTGAGCTCACGTAGTTAGGGTAATTTAAGATCTTTTCGTTTTCTGTAAGGCTTGCTTTAAAACGGTGGTGAGTCAGACTGTCATTGCTCATGTTATAGTGATGTACTTCGTTATAAGCTGAGGAGGAAATAATCAGATTATCCTTCATAAAACTGAAGTAAGCATACTCACCTGTAGCGATACCTGGGGCACTACCCTCCTGAAAAATGATTTCAAATTGTTTCAGCCTAGAGAATAAATCAATCGGGATATAGGTAATTGAGTCAGTCTCCATATCAATAATCACCAGGCCTTTTGCCGGTTGGAAGAAATCTGTATTGTCTAATACACCCGCATATTTTTTTCCATCAGCACTAAACACGCCTCGGTAACTAATCTTCTCATCTTCTTTTAGCTCATATCCTATGTGGTCTTTTTGATCAAATTCAATGGAATTGACAAGTTTACCCTGCTCGGAAACAATGTTGATTTTAAATTGACCAAACAAACAGATATTGCCATTTTCCAACACCTGAATTTTTTCATAATAGTTGGCTCCAACTCCATCAGGACCTTCTTTTGCTAACTGGATGGTCTTTTTCAACTTGAGATTGTCCAAGTCCACAATCTCAATTAGGTATGTTAGTGGATTAAGGTTGTATAGATATTTCCTGTCTTGGGAGACATCAGCTAATTGCAAATCCCAATTGAGGAAAAAGAAATGCTCACCCGCATCGACCACTACCGTGTCTGTCGTGTAGGAGAATTCAAAATTCCTCTCGGTAGCAGATTCCGAATCCGAGCTTTCTCCGCAG
>JBBQDY010000615.1:0-1560 GCA_038320155.1 Cytophagales bacterium | reverse complement strand
TCCTCTTGCTTGAATGATATTCATGTACTCTCCTCGCTCGATATTCGGCGATCCTTCAAACATCAAATGTTCAAAGAAGTGCGCAAATCCGGTTCGATCAGGCTGCTCATTTTTTGAGCCTACATGATATAATACGGAAGTAATTACGATCGGCGTCGTATTGTCTTGATGCATGATAACATGCAAGCCGTTGTCTAAATCGAACTCTTTGTATTCGATCTTCTTTTGAGCCAGTGCGGGCAAAGTCAACATGCCAGCAACCAACCCTAAAGCGGTAATTTTTCTCATCATAATCAAATTGGGTTTGTTTTCAATAAATTCATTAGGGATTCAAATTGTTTCAAAAGTACCGATAAAGAGCTGTATTAAGCTTCTCAACTCTAGACCAAACCTTTTATCACAATTAATCCTCTAAAAAATGACATTTTATTCAAACTGAAAAACATTTAGTCAGTTATTATCAAAAAATAACCCGAAACATTTTGCTTCGGGTTAGACTCATTATGGATTTAATCTTGCCAAAATCTCTTTGGCCTCATGCCATTGAAGTCGAGGACCAAATTGGCTGACGATCTTAGAGCTTGCCATAGAAGCTAGCTTACCGCTGGATGCGTAGCTGTGACCATTGGTAATACCAAAAAGGAAAGCTCCAGCGAACATATCTCCAGCTCCGTTGCTGTCAATTGCTGTAGTTTGATAAGGTTCGATGTCAATAAAGGTATCTCCATCAAAAATCATCGCTCCATTTTTCCCTTGCGTGATTACAAATCGTTTGGCTACTTTTTTCAATTCCTCCCGAGCTTCAATTAGATTATCTTTCCCCGTGAACAGCATCGCTTCTTCTTCATTCGCAAAAAGCAAATCCACACTTGCTCCGATCACGGCTGCCATCGGCTCTTTGAAATACTTCACCATCGCCGGATCTGAAAAAGTCAAAGCTACTTTCACCCCGTTCTCCTCAGCTACTTTCTTCGCATGAATCATTGCTTGCTTGCCATTCTCAGAAGTAATCAGATATCCTTCGATGTACAAATAAGTTGAATCCTTGATTGCAGCTTCGTTGATATCAGTGTTGGAATAAGTTTGAGTGATTCCCAAAAACGTATTCATAGTGCGCTCGGCATCTTCGGTGACCATCACAAGGCATTTCCCAGTAATTCCTGCTGCAAGATTACTTTCATTTAGATTATGGCTGACACCAGCATCTTTCATGTCATTCATGTAGAAATGACCTAATTCATCGTTCGCCACTTTGCAGGAATAGTAAGATTTTCCTCCAAACTGACTTACAGCGATCACGGTATTTCCGGCCGATCCTCCACATTGCTTTTTGGCTGAGGCGGTATTAATCACTTTCATCAGCGCATTTTGTCTCTCTTCATCGACCAAAGTCATGAGTCCCTTTTCCACACCATTATCGGCGAAGAACTGTTCAGTAACTTTGAATTCGATATCTACTAAGGCATTTCCGATGCCTGTTACGTCGTATTTTTTCATTCTATAAAATTGTAAAATTGAAATATTCTAAAATTGTAAAATTGGGTTCAGAGTTTGGCGTTA
>JBBQDY010000614.1:0-1571 GCA_038320155.1 Cytophagales bacterium | reverse complement strand
CGGAACCATAAAAAACGCAGTCAAACTCTACGATTCAATGATTGTAGAATCGGTTTTGATCCCTACGGCCAAGCGAATTACTGCCTGTGTATCTTCCCAAGTGGGGTGCAGTCTAGATTGCAATTTTTGCGCAACTGCTCGTCTGAAGCGAATGCGAAATCTCAACCCGGAGGAAATCTACGATCAAGTCGTCGCCATCAAAGAGGAAGCGGAAACTTACTTCCAGCGTCCGCTGACCAATATCGTCTTTATGGGTATGGGCGAACCCCTCCTCAACTATGCCAATGTGTTGGAGGCGATCAATAAGATCACTTCACCGGAAGGCCTGGGAATGGCTCCCCGACGGATCACACTTTCTACTGTTGGCGTGACGAAAATGATCCGAAAGCTCGCGGATGATGGCGTAAAGTTTAACCTTGCCGTTTCCCTTCACTCCGCCATCAATGAGACCCGATCCCGACTGATGCCGATCAATACTAGCAATCCAGTCGAGGAACTCGGTGAATCACTGAAATATTGGTACGAAAAGACCAAGCGCAAAGTCACTTATGAATATGTGATCTGGGACGGTATCAATGATGACGAGCGGCATGCCCGAGCACTTGCGAAATTCTGCAAAATCATCCCCTCCAAAGTCAATATTATCCAGTACAATCCCATCGATGAAGGCGAATTTCGTCAGGCAAAACAAGAAGCAGTGGAGATGTATGTTCGCATCCTCGAATCCCAAGGTATTATTGCCAAAGTCCGCAAATCCAGAGGTCAGGACATCGATGCAGCCTGCGGTCAGCTGGCAAATAAGAATGAAGTTGCCGCTTTAAACACATTTTAAGATTTTTTCACTTGTCTGATTATAAGTAATTAGTTTTATTGGGAACGTTTTTAGTAACGAACCAACTATAATTATGAAAAACCAACTTTTAATGCTGATACTTTTTCTTATCAGCTGCAACTCCGTAAAGCTCTATGGACAGGAAGCTTTACCCCAAAAAATCCAAAGCTACTTTGAAACCTACCAGAAGGAATATCCGGTAGAAAAAGCATATCTGCATCTGGATAAAAACACCTACACGTTGGGTGAAGAGGTCTGGTTTAGCGCTTACCTCACTGCAGGCAGTAATCAGATTCCCTCCCCGCTGAGTGCGACATTATTTGTTGACTTATTTGATGGAGATGGGCTTCTGCTCGAACAAAAAATCGTGCGCCTGCAAAAAGGTAGAGGAAAGGGTGATTTTGAACTTCCCGCTTTTGGAAAAGCTGGAATATATCAAATCAAGGCATACTCTGCTTGGATGAGAAATTTCGGCGACGATTATTTCTTCACAGGATCGATCAATGTGGTCGATGGTGCTGGAGGATCATTTCTACCTGAAATCACGTATACCGGCATCGAATCAGCAGGTGGAAAAGTGACTTATCGTGCTGATCTGGTCGTGGTGGATAGCGAGGGAAACTCTTTAGCGGAAAAAACAATTGAGATCAAGGCTAAAGCTGGGGAAGAGCAATTGTACAGTCAGAAATTCCCCCTCAACGCACAGGGAGAACTCAGTTTTACTTTTTCCATCCCAGAA
>JBBQDY010000613.1:0-1573 GCA_038320155.1 Cytophagales bacterium | reverse complement strand
CTTGGTGAAATAGAATCTTCCCATTTCGTCAAAATATTTTGCAGTATTCCGACCGAAAATATCCTGGAACTCATGCTGAAAAGGACTCAACTGCTCATGCAAAGGCTCGGCTGCCGGAGCCATGTAAAAAGGATTGTTGATGCCCTGCTCGTGAAAGTCCAAGTGAAGCTGTGGCAACCACTGCTGGTACATTTTAAGTCTAGCCTGAGATTCCACCTGCACTTGCCAAGCCCAATCACGATTCAAGTCGAACAAATAGTGATTTGCACGACCTCCCGGCCAAGGTTCGCTATGCTCCATCGACTGAAGATCTGGCTGGAGCGTAGTGTTCATTTTTTGATTGTACCAGTTGGAATAGCGATCTCTACCGTCCGGATTAATAGCTGGATCGATGATAATCACTTGGTTTTTTAGCCATTCCTGAGATTTGGCGTTGGCAGGATTTGCCAAGGTGTAGAAAGCAGAAATTGCCGCTTCCATACCAACCGACTCATTGCCGTGCACATTGAAAGACATCCAGTTTACCGGAATGGAATGAATCGGATTTCCTTCCATCAAACCCGCTCGCTTCAAGTTGTCGGTACGAATTTCTTCTAAGATGGCCATGTTTTCCGTGCTGGAAAAGATTGCAATAATCAGCGGGCGCTTTTCATTGGTTTCTCCGTATTGGATGAATTTAACGTTCGGATTATTAGCTGCCACATGTTCGAAGTAATCCACCATTCGATGGTGCGGAGTAAATCGATCACCGGGTTTGTAGCCTAGAAACTGCTCCGGAGTTTGAATCTGTGCGGAAGCCGAACAGATTAGCGAAAAGGCAAAAAGGGATAAGAGTAAGTGTTTTTTCATATGATTGTAATTGCTTTTTAGAGGTCATATGGAATCTCGCAGGGAATAATCATCCCAATGGGATTTTTTGTAATGCTGGATTTCATAAATGGGGATTTCATTCGAAGTCGAATTTAGGATTAAAAAATAGCGTAGAAAAACCGGGGGTGGAAATTACAGGCTATCGTCACAAAGTCCTAAGACACGAAGTGGGAAAAGTGTAAAAGGCTTGAGTGAATTTGCGCCTTGGCAGCAAAGCTTATGGTAAAGTATTTCAAAGATGCCGCCTAGTTCTAGCCTCTAGACTTGGACTACCTCAAACCAGAGACTTACAAGTGGAGCCGATAACTAGTTCAAGTCTTCAGACTTGGACTTTTCATGCTTCCTTATTGGAAGGCACAAGTCTGAAGACTTGCGCCAATGTGAGCAACTTGATTTAATTAGAAAAGAATTGATCAAGGGAGAGCGAAGTGGGTTTTCTGATAAAACTAAATCAGAATTGCTGGCTGAGTTTAAAGCTGATCTCAAGTGAATTACAGAGCAAAGAAGCTGAGAATGACCTTAGAAATATTTATATTTTTGGATTTCAAAATTTTGGAGAAAGGCAAGCCAATAACTAGTTCAAGTCTTCAGGCTTGGACTTTTCATGCTACCTTATTAGAAAGCACAAGTCTGAAGACTTGCGCCAATGTGCATCACTAAGGCTAGAAATAGAAAAGAAAAAGGCGCTAAAACCTTTTAGTCT
>JBBQDY010000612.1:0-1580 GCA_038320155.1 Cytophagales bacterium | reverse complement strand
ACCACCACAGGGATTGAGCTAAGCTTCACCGACGAACTCGATCAAGCAAGCGTCAATCAAATCGCAAACTATACGGTGGAAACCTGGGATCTTTTACGCTCCAGAAAGTACGGATCTAAGCACTACAATGAAAAAGTGCTGACCGTCACCAAAACTGAATTGGGAAAAGACAAGAAAACGATCATACTGACTATCCCCGAAATCAAGCCGACTTGGGTTATGGAAATTCAATATCAAGTGAAGGATAAAGGAGGAAAAAGCATAAATGGATCAATTCAGAATACGATTCATAAATTAGGGGGAGGTTCTGAGTGAAAAGCATTCTAAAACAATTTGTGATTGAGTAAAAGCCATATTAAAATGAATTTTGAACTCTTAGTAAACACCATTTCCGAAACCCACAGCCACTTTCAACAGCAGGCGAGCAAGGCTGTAAACATATCCCTGACCCTGAGAAACTGGTTGATTGGTTTTTACATAGTGGAGTTTGAGCAAAAGGGTGAAGATAGAGCCAAGTATGGTGATAAACTTTTTATTGAACTTAGCTCAAGACTAAAAATCATGAAAGGTATTGATCGCAGAGCTTTGTATCGTTTTAAAGATTTTTACCTACTCTATCCTCAAATAGCTTCGTACACCAGGACAAATCAACTTTCTTTTTCACAACAAATTGTGGGGTCGATGAACCCACAATTAGAAGCATTTCAAAAAATGGGGTCATCAACCCCACAATCCCAAAACAAGGTGCAAGTGCCAGCTGAAAAGCTACTCAACTTTCTTTCATACACACATATCGAACAACTTTTGCAGGTCAAAGATTTACTGAAACGCACATTCTACGAAATAGAATGTATCAAAGGCACTTGGAGTGTACGGGAACTCAAACGCCAAATCAATAGCCTCTATTATGAACGAAGTGGTATGAGCATCAAGCCTGAAATGCTCAGGGAAATCACACAGCAAAAGGCCGAGTTGGTCAAGCCATCAGACATCGTGAAATCATTATATGCATTTGAATTTTTGGGTCTAAAAGCGAAAGATGCAGTGGAGGAAAGTGATTTGGAAACAGCCTTGCTCGACCATTTGCAAGATTTTATGATGGAAATGGGAGATGGTTTTTGTCTTGAAGCCAGACAAAAGAAGATCCTGATTGGCGATGAGTATTTTTTTATTGATTTAGTTTTTTACCACCGCATCCTCAAATGCCATGTTTTGGTAGAGTTGAAAGTAGAAGATTTAACCACCATAATATTGGGCAGCTCAACACTTACGTAAACTACTACAAAGCTACTGTGATGCGGAGCGATGACAACCCGACTGTGGGCATTTTGCTGGTAACCAACAAAAACACCACCCTAGTAGAATTCGCTACTACCGGCATGGATAACAAATTATTTGTATCCAAAAATTTACTCGAATTGCCAAAAAAAGAACTACTCGAAGCATTCATCTCCAACGAATTACAAAAATGGAACAGCTAGAAAATCAAATGGAAGTAAAAAGGTTCTTTTCAGGTGGATATTTTGAATCCACCTTTTTGTTTTCTGGTATTTGTAATTCAATCTTCTCCCACCCAAGTT
>JBBQDY010000611.1:0-1584 GCA_038320155.1 Cytophagales bacterium | reverse complement strand
AAATAACACTCGCTTTCCGATAAATTTTTGAGAGCCGATTTTTGCCATGGCGCCGGTGGAGAAATAGCGAATGTTTGCGCGATCATAGCTGATATTATTTTCTCTGTTGAAAAAGAAATCATTTTGACGATCAAAGTCTTTCCCTAACACGAAGACTTCTGCGGCTACATAGCTACTTGGCAGATACCATTTGACTTCGGTCCGAAAGCGGATAAATGAAAAATTTGAATTCTGATCTCTTCCTGCATTGACTCCAAAAACACCCGAGTTCAAGCCAATTTCGCCCTGCCAACTCAAACTGTCATTCAAGAAATATTCGATACCTCCTTGGAAGACTACCGTTTCTAGTTCCGCAAGAGCCATCGGTGAATACTTAATCAATAACCGATTGTCGAGACCTTGATTTTTTTGAGCATTCACCACGCCAGAAATCCCTAAAAAGATAAGGGTGAAAAGGGTTCTGGTTAGTTGTTTCGAGTTCATTTGATTGATTTTTAATTAATCCTGTTTTCCTGTTAGAATCCCCACCTTAATTCCTATTGTAAAATGAGGCACCGAATCCCACCCATTGAAGCGGTAGCGATCTCCCGCCCAGAAATTTCCATCAAAAAACTCTCTGTTTTGAATCTCCGAGAGTTCAAGAACTTCTATTTCTCGATACCTCGACCGAATGCCGATTCCAATAAAAGAATCCAATAAAATATTATCAGAGATGTAAACCTGATGCCCAAACTTTAAACCGGTACCAAAGACTTGAAAATTGATTCGAGCGGTATCATACCAAGTTTTTATTTTAAATGGCCTGTAGGAATCATCTGTTCGGATAAAATCCTTCTGCACATAGAAAAACTCGAATCCCCAGTAAAACTTTTTCTGATGAAATTTTAGTTCGCTTTTACTTCGCCACACTGAAAAATCCTCGTTTTTGCCACGCTCGGACGGAATTCCAAAGACCCCGCCGTTTATTCCAATCTCAGATTGAATGCTGAATTTTGGACTGAAAAAGTATTCTAGTCCACCTTGAATCACGATGGTCTCGGGTTCGAGAAATGATAAAGGTGAGATTTTGACGAGCAAAGCATTATCCAAATCAAGTTTATTCTGGGCAAAGCCATGAGTAAATACACCAACTGAAAAGAGTAAAAAGAAAGTCAATCGAAGCTGGAGAACAAAACGCATAGTCGAATATAACTAGGTATGCCTTTAATTGGATTCTCCAATATTAAAAAACTGTTATTTTTTTCTAAATAGGTTAGAAATCATCCTCCCAATAAAGTCAAGCCGCTCCATAGGCGCTAGGAGTGAGCCATGAATCATTTCTAAACTATCCAGTCCGCTTTCTTTAGGTTGGTTGGGGTAGATCAGAATAAAACTGTGGTTTTTCAGAAAAGTATTTATCAAATCAGGAACGCGCTCCATTTTAGGGTGATAGGATTCTTCACCTTTTCGGCTGAGCACCATGATGAGATTGTCATCCGGCTTGAGGATGATATTTAAATTTCCCAATTCCCCCCAGTCTGGAAAAGCCCGAAACTCTAGTCGGATGGGATGATTTTTCAGGATATCGAGGATGTAAACTTGGGT
>JBBQDY010000610.1:0-1586 GCA_038320155.1 Cytophagales bacterium | reverse complement strand
GATTGAAGGGATCGCTTATTATCAGGACTTGGTAAACCATGTCAGCATAGATTCAAATGATCTAATTCAGAAAATGAAATCTCAATTTTCACAACTCAAATCAGAAATTGAATCCTTTTCAAAGGAAATTTCTTTCGAAGGGATTTAATCTCAAAAACCAAAAACTATCCATCGGAAATGATTTAAATTGGATACAAATGCTATCCTATGACCACTTATACCATCCTCGGAGCCAACGGCAATATCGCCAAAGAAGTATCCAGAGCGCTTCATTGCTCCGGAAATCAGATTAAACAATTCAGCAGAAATCCCAAAAAAGTAAATGATACCGATTCATTCTCAACTGGCAATCTTCTCAATCCTGAGGAAGTTTCGATGGCTGTGAAAGGTTCGGATGTGGTTTTTCTATTAGCTGGGATTCAATACGATAAAAAAATCTGGAAGCGCGACTGGCCAATCATCATGCGCAATACATTAGACGCTTGCATCGCTCATCAAGCCAAACTAGTATTTTTTGACAACATGTATGCCTTTGATCCCAAAGAAGTCGGTCACCTGACGGAAGAAAGCAAAATGGCTCCTCAAAGTGAAAAAGGAAAAGTGAGAAAGGAAATTCTTGACATGCTTTGGAAGGAAGTTAAGGCAGAAAAGCTTACTGCTCTGGTGGCTCGAGCTGGAGATTTTTATGGACCTGGGGCTTCAAATAGCTTTTTGAATGAATTGGTGATCGATAAAATGAAAGCTGGAAAAAGTCCTCAGTGGCTTTATGCCGGAGATAAAAAACATTCATTTACCTACATCCCCGATGCTGGAAAAGCTACTGCTTTCCTTGCCCAGCAGGAAGATTCATGGAATCAAAGTTGGCACTTGCCGACAGACTCTACTTATCCTTCTGGTAAGGAAATCACCACTATCTTAAATAAAAAGCTTGGCAAAAACCTGAAGCTACAGGTACTTCCACCCACTGCAGTAAGTTTGCTGGGGATATTTATTTCCCCGCTCCGCGAAATCAAAGAACTTCGCTACCAGACGGATTCGGATTATCGTTTCGATTCCTCCAAAATCGAGAATGCTTATGGCCTGAAAGCGACTCCAATTGAAGCTGGTTTAGAAGCTTGTCTGTAGATAGATTTGTGAATTTAAATCACGAAAGTTGATCTAAAGATCTCCGTTTCCCTTCCTTTTAAAAAAATCTACATCTAACCGTTTTGGCGAACCGATGACATCTCTATTCGAGTTTTTCTGGCCAAAACCCGGGATCACTTAAATCCCTAATCTTGTACTCATAATTGACCTCAAGTGCTATTTCCGATCATTCGGTATTCATCAATTTAAATTTATATGTGTATCCGCTTTTCTGCCAATAAGGGACATACGAAAAATAGAATTTGCTAAAAACTCTCATGAACGCCACATCGGTCTTCGGTCATCTGACTCCCGTCCATTTGCCTCTTCATGATATTGGTTGACAGGTTCCCTACCTGAACCCCAAACCGTGTGGATAACTTTTCCGGTTAAAATCAAAAGTAGGAATTATATTTAATTTATCAGGATAAGCGGAGACGGGCTCTGCTGGGGAGCAACCC
>JBBQDY010000609.1:0-1586 GCA_038320155.1 Cytophagales bacterium | reverse complement strand
TGATGGGTGGATGGGCTTGGATATCGGACCAAAAACCAGAGAAATCTTTGCTGAGACGATCCTCAAATCCAAGACTATACTTTGGAACGGCCCGATGGGTGTATTTGAGATGGATTCATTTGATAAAGGAACCAAGGCAGTGGCTGAAGCGGTGGTTGAAGCCACAAAGGCTGGAGCCTATTCGCTTATCGGTGGTGGAGATTCTGCCGCTGCCGTAAATAAATTCGGTTTTGGAGATGATGTTTCTTTCGTATCCACCGGTGGAGGTGCCTTGCTAGAGCATATGGAGGGAAAAGTATTGCCTGGTGTAGCGGCGCTTGAGCCGTAAGTGATTTGACTGACCTTTGAGGTTTTCAAAACCTCGAAGGTCTTTTTTTCTAATCTCGTTTAAAACCTTCGAGGTCAAAAAAATACCGCAGGGTAAGAGTGACTCATGGACCCCGAATTTCGAATGATGAAGTTTTAATGGTTAGAACTCCACTTCCACCATCACCGGAAAGTGATCTGAGGGATATTTTTTACCATAGTTATCTGTCAAGATTCCATGACGAATAACTTGGATTGGTCCAGAGACGAAGATGTGATCGATAATTCCGTCAGGCATTTTCTCCCAGTCAAATCCAGTAAAAGTCCCAGCCGGACCATAGTTTATCGCCGAAACCAATCGAGCATCTTTCCATTGCGGTTGGGAAGTAATCACGGTGTAGGCAGGATTGTCAGGAGTGACATTAAAATCTCCCATCCAGATTACAGGTAGCTTTTCAGAATTGATTTTTTCGATTTGGCGAAGGACGAGTTTGCTGCTTTCTTCTCGTGCTTGCTGACCGATATGATCGTAATGGATGTTAAAGACGTAGAATTTCGTCCCTTTTTGATCTGCAAATTTCCCATAAGTTGATACCCGATTTAGGGCAGCATCCCAGCCTTTACTCGGCTTTTCGGGAGTAGGCGAAAGCCAAAAGGTACCTTGATCCAGTAGCTTGTACTTTTTTGAATTGTAGAGAATGGCTGAAAACTCCCCTTTGTCTTTCCCGTCATCCCTTCCCACGCCGATATATTCGTAATCCAAACTTTCGCTCATTTGTGTGAGCTGGTGCTGAAGTGCCTCCTGTACTCCCAAGAGATCGATTTGGTGGAATTTAATCAGATCTATGACATGTGGTAGTCGGTCATTCCACAGATTTCCGGCGTCATTTGGGTTGTCCCAGCGGATATTGAATGTCGCTATTTGATGACTTTGGGAGAAAGCAACTGAGCTTGAAATAAAAAATATAAGAATTAAGGTCTTGAGCTGAAGTGATTTAAATCGATTCATAGGTGGGTGGGCTAAACTAAATCTTGGAAATTGGTTTAAGTAATTCAATTTCAGTTTTAATTTTAGCAATACCTACGGGAAGAATCAAATCAAGACTTAGAATCAAGACATTAGATTTAAGACATTAGAATTAAGAATCAAGTATAATCCGTCATCAACATCTAACAACTGACATCGGTCACCTGTCAATAATCTCAAATCAAATGAAAACCTTTTATCCCAAAGACCTTTCCACGCAGGAATTTCACGGATTGCTTCAAGGAAGTATTGC
>JBBQDY010000608.1:0-1587 GCA_038320155.1 Cytophagales bacterium | reverse complement strand
GGTAAGTTTTGAGAAGCAATCAATTGGGTGATTACTTGATCCTCCTGACCCAAAGAGGTCGAGAAGGTGACTTTTCCAGGAAATAGCTCAGCAATCAGTGCTAAGCCTTGAGCAGCATCTAGATTGTTTAGCTGGGATTCCAACTCAAGCAAATTCTTTTTCATGGCTTTTTGGTTTTGTTGCCTTTTCCCAGGCACGCTCATGAAAATAATAGAGAATCACCTTGGATACCACTTCAATGGAACCAATTGATACAGCCATTTTGAGCTGTCCAGTAACGAAATAGGCGATCACCATGGTATCCATAGTTCCAACTATCCTCCAAGAGATAGACTTCAAAATACTTTTGATGTGTTTGTCTTCGCCAGTGTTGCTGACAAACCATTTTTTGATAGGCTGATCTATAATCATACGGGTTAGATACGAGTTTGAATTCCAAAAGTATACAATCCCTATATTTTTTATAGGGTTTGTAGAGAAAAAATTTTATTCTAATTTCAAAATATCTTGCAAGGTCTTGTTTTCCAGTATTTTAAGAGTTTCGTCTCGAACCTGGATCATGACTTTATTCAACCCACATTGTGTCTCAGATTTGCATTCAGCACAAGGTTCGTAGTAGTTAAGGCTCACACAAGGCAGCATGGCAATGGGTCCGTCGAGAAGTCGGATGACTCTGGAAAGCGGAATATCTTGAGGTTCTTTGATCAAATAGTAGCCTCCACCTTTGCCTTTTTTGCTTCCAAGCATCCCGGCTTTCTTGAGCTCGAGCAGGATATTTTCCAGAAACTTATGGGAAATTCCATGCTCCTCCGCAATATCATGAATCAGGACAGTGCCCTCTTCACGGTGTTTGCCGAGATAGGTTAGCGCATGCAGCGCATACTTAGTCTTTTTAGAAAGCATGATCAAAAATAACCCAATTATCGGAATAGCCTAGTACGGTAGTGGGGAATGAAAAAAATCCCCGAGAGATTCGGGGATTTTTTGGTAACCAAACTCTCCAAGGCCCGCGATAGCAATCGGGGTGAACCCTTGGAGAGTTGTTAATATTATTTACAGCATCTCCACACTTCGCTTCACAAATGCAGTCAAGTCCTTACCGGTAAGTAAGCCCTGAGCCAATAGCGCCAAGTCAAAGGATTGCTTAGCCAACCTGGTCTTTTCTTCTTCGCTTTCTGACTTGAGGATCTTATCGACCATCGGATGATTTCCATTTATCGCCACCTTATAGGCATCCGGAAGCGAACCGTAGAAGCCCATGCCTCCGCCAGTTTGTGCCATCTCCTTCATACGTCGCATAAATTCCTCCATGGTGATCGTCACCGGCATTTCTTCTGGATTGAGACCTTCCACTTCCACCGAATAGGTTTTGTTATCGATCGCTTTTTCGAAGATTTCTTTGACCGCCTTGCTTTGCTCCACAGTCAATAGATTCGCATAGCTGTCTTCTTTCTGGATCAACTTCTCCGCTACATCGGCATCCACTCGCTTGAGTTGAGTTTTCTCGAGTTTGCTTTCCAGATTCTGAATAAAGTGACTATCAATCGGCGAATCCATCACCAAGACATCATAGTCTTTTTTATTTGC
>JBBQDY010000607.1:0-1587 GCA_038320155.1 Cytophagales bacterium | reverse complement strand
GAAAGGGACTTTGGGATCCTAATGCTGCGAATGCTGCGTTGAGAGATCCTTTCATTGACCAGGTTACTTTGAGCAACTTTGCGAAAAGAAATTACATGAATCGTAAATTCGTTGCACAGGCAAATGCTTCTTCTGTAGGTGACGTTCCTTACATGAGAACTTCGGAAATGTTCCTGATTGAGGCAGAAGCTTTGGCAAGAGGTGGAAATGGTGCTCAAGCTGCTCAGGTATTGTTTGAACTAGCTTCTCAAAGAGATCCTGCATACAAACTCTCTACCAAAACCGGAGATGCTTTGACTGAGGAGATCATGATTCAGAGAAGAATTGAGCTTTGGGGCGAAGGATTTAGATTCTATGACTTGAAGAGACTTGATCTTCCTTTGGATAGAACTGGTTCAAACCATGTGGCCAGCGTAATTTCCGGTAAACTCACTGAGCCTGCCGGTACTATCAACTGGCAGTGGCAAATACCAATTGCTGAGCTTAACGCAAATGATCTAATGGTTCAAAACCCATCATAATCTTTAATTTAGTTTGGTTTACTAAAGCCCGGTGGAATTTCCATCGGGCTTTTTCATGAAATTCTATTCAACCGCCAAGGAAACTAAGATTTAGCAAAGCATACAAGCATTTACCTAAAACAACTGGTTCAAGTCTTCGGACTTGGACCTTTTTTGTTAAATGGGCCTACGAATAGCCCTGAAAGGGCTAAATCAAAAGGAATGGGCACTGCCCATTCCTAAATTTCAACAATATCTCCTAAGCCCTGAAATGCCAGCTCGACGTGATGGGGGCGAAACAACAATTTCTGTTGGACGATCCTCGCTGTTTTCTTTGCCTACTTGGCGTCTTTGCGGTAAAGGTCAGGTTTCTTTCATTCCTTTTTTATCCTAGGATCTCATTCCTCATAAAATTCAATCGGCAATCCATCCGGATCTTCAAAAAAAGTAAATCGCTTACCTGTAAATTCATCCACTCGGATTGGCTCTGCCAACACACCAAAAGTGCTCATCTCGAAGATGCTTTTCTCCAAATCCAAAACCGAAAAGGCAAGATGTCTCAAGCCAGCAGCCTCAGGCCTCGAAACTCGCTTGGGAGGATTTGGAAAGGAAAAAAGCTCGATTATGTATTTCCCATTTAAAGCCAAATCGAGCTTAAAAGAATCTCGTTCCGCTCGATAGATTTCTTGAAGAATTTCCAAACCCAAAACATTGGTATAGAATTTTTTAGACCGCTCGTAGTCTGCACAAATTATAGCAATATGATGAACCCCCTGAAGCTTTAGCATCAGTTCATCAAATGTTTTTTGAGAAAATCAGCCGTCGCTTGATCCACTCGCACCATATTTTCCCACTTCATCCAATGATGCGTATCTCCCGGAATTAAGATGGATTCGTAGGGTTTTTTGAGCTCCTCAAATCTGCGGATCAAATCTGCCGATTGACCTACATTGACATTGCGATCATCGTCTGAGTGAATGAATAATACCGGCGAAGTCCAAGTCGCTAAGTCAGCCATCGGAGAGGATTCCCATGCGATCTTCTTCGCTTTTTCGTAGTCTGAAGCGACTTCATAGGTTTCCGGTAG
>JBBQDY010000606.1:0-1589 GCA_038320155.1 Cytophagales bacterium | reverse complement strand
TTGCTTTCTCCTTTTGGCAGAGACAAAAACAAAAAAGCATAGTTCACCCACGGCTACTTTACCAAGGCTATGATAAATATGTAAGCAAGTCAAGTCATATTTTTCAAACGCGGCTTCTCGAATCTCATGAAGTTTTTCATTAGCCATCTCTTCGTAAGCCGTGTAGTCGATGGCCACCACTTTTTGCCCATCAATTTCATCTCCCCGGACTTGGCCCAAAAAAATATTATGCGCGCCAATAGTATGCTTGCCCTGATGCTTGGCTATTGAATCTCCAATGAAATTGGAGGAAATCGCTCCTTCAAGAAATGTCTTTTTCATAGGTCAATTTTTCTGCTAATTCTTTGGCTCCGCCTTTTATTAATTTGATTTTTCGAAAACCGAGGCTATTTAATAGTTCTGCGGCCTGAGCACTGCGAGCTCCACTTTGGCAAAAGATTACCAACTCTTGTTCAAGGTCTAGATTTTGCCAGCGATCCGCAAGCTCAGCGAGTGGAATTTGAATATTTCGCTTATGGGTGACTTTCGGCAATTCACCGACAGACCGCACGTCTAATAGGATTGCTTGAGATTGAAGGGCATCCCCTACGGAAATCAAACTTGGTCTAAACTTATACTCTTTAAAGGAAGACGTTTGATTCTTACTGACCTCAAAAATTTCCTGACTGTTAGTGAGAAGGTTATAAATCAGCAATTTTCCGGATAGGGAAGTCCCAATACCGGCAATTATTTTCAGCGCTTCGTTGGCCTGCAGCATTCCGATCAATCCAACCGTCGGCCCCAAGACTCCAGCTTCAGAGCAAGTGATTGCGGATCGGCTTTGGGTCGGAAATAAATCACGATAAGTTGGTCCATTGTTGAAATTGAAAACAGAAACCTGACCTTCAAACTGATGGATAGAGCCATAAACCCATGGAATTCCAGCCGAAAGACAGACCTCATCAATCAAATAGCGCGTGGGTATATCATCCGTGGCATCTATAAGCAGGTCAAAATTTTGGATGATTTCAGAAGCATTAGTTTCATTCAGGAACGTGGCATAACTCACAAGGCTCAGTTCTGAATACCTACTTTTCAAATATGCAGATGCAACTTCCGCCTTTAAACTTCCGATTTGAGATTCAGAATAGATTACCTGTCGGGGAAGATTGGATGCTTCGATCCGATCCCCGTCGATGATTCCTAGCTTTCCCACTCCAGCTGCTGCCAAATAAGGAAGAATTGCGGCTCCTAAACCACCTGCTCCCACTATAAGAATCTTGGAATCCTTCAGTTTTTGCTGTGCGGCTTCTCCCCATTGTGGCAATATAGTTTGTCTGCTATAATCCATTTATCCTCCTGCAAATGCGGGTAAAAAAGCGATTTCATCAGAATCCTTCACCTTGAAGGCAGTCAAGTCTGAGATGATTTTTCGGTTCACTGCGATCTGAAAATCATGTCCTTCCAGCGAATGCTTTTCCTTCAGCTGAGCTACAAGCTCTCCCAAATTCTCTGAATCAAGCCTAACTTCTTCTTCCGATTGATTTACGGTCTCTGCTAGTATTCCGAAATATTTGACTTTGGGCATTTTAATTATTGAAAGCTGTTGG
>JBBQDY010000605.1:0-1601 GCA_038320155.1 Cytophagales bacterium | reverse complement strand
GGACTTTGGGGCGCTCCGCTCAAATACCTCAGCGGATATCTGCCTCCTCTCACTACACAACAATTCAAAATTGGGGAAGGGTATTCGAATGCTGAAGTGGAAAGAGCACCGGTGAAATATGGAGACTTGCTCGAAATTCCTTTCGGCATCCAAGGTTACTTTGACTACGAAGAGGCTTTAGCTGCTGCAAAAGCACAAGGCAAGCCACTGCTAATCGACTTCACCGGACATGGCTGTGTGAACTGCCGCAAGATGGAAGAAAATGTCTGGTCGGATCCACAGGTGTTAGCTAGATTAAAAAATGACTTCGTAATGGTCGCGCTATACATCGATGAGCGACTGGAACTTCCGGAAAGCGAGTGGTACAAATCGGCTTATGATGGGAAGTTGAAAAAAACGATGGGAAAGCAAAACGCCGATTTCCAGATCACCCGATTTAATAACAATGCGCAGCCTTATTATGTGATTTTGGATCACGAGGAAAAACTATTAGCCTCTCCTCGAGGCTATGAAACCGATGTTCAGGAGTTTTTGGAGTTTTTGGAAGGAGCGAAAAAGCAGTTTAAATCAACTGATTAGCTAAATCTAATATGAAATCTATGCATTTGCCTCAGTTCGAAATCCTTGAATATAGTGCCTCAGCATTGCCGCCTGTGTCTGAGTGACTTCAGCGGGCCTTACCAAACCTAAAAATACATTTAGTCCTAATTCTTCAATTAGCGAACCAAATGAAGAATTTAAAAAAGAAGTAGATGTAAGTGAAGCTCCTGAAAATGAAAGTTCTATCCTTTCATTTAAATCCAGTTTTCCTTTAAGCGCTACATATAGTTTGTAGCCAGAGGCATTCGAATATGTATCAGAAACTATATCGGTGAGTAAGATTTTCATGAGGTTTATTTTTTAGGATTTTCAACTACCAATCCAAATAATCAACGGTTTCTAGCTTGTCCAAGCTATCAACTTTGATTATTATTTCTATTACAGTCCCTGTAAAACTTTGAATTGGATTTGTAAAATTGGTTCCCGGTTATTCCACCCTCCATTTTCACATTATCGGAATAAAGAGACCATGATCCCCTATTAACTATTACAAAAGAAGAGATTGTATCTAATCCTCTTCCAGCATTATAGGGCATTGATCTAGTGGTTTTATTCAATATAAGAGCCCATTCAACTGCTTTTTCTTGACCTAAATTTGGTTGGTTTTTCTCAGATAAATAGGTGTTGACAGTAATGGGTATTCCGTAGCCCAAATCAGCAACTGCCAGAACCAGTTCTTGACGTGATGGGTAAAATTGGCAGAAAACATAGGAATCAATAGGTGATTTTGAATGATCAGAAACATTATTTATTAATTCTGATAGTACAATCTCGAGAACACCTAGATCTTTATCTTGAAACAGCTTTTGGAAAAATGATTGGGTTTTAAAAATATAATTATTCATTGTTTCCCTATTTACTCTTCTAATAGGCATTGCGGTATAACTTGGTATTTCGAATATTTCATTTGAAACCGAATGATTTTTAGTGCAAAATTCGAGAAGCCCTATGGCACTTAGATAATTTTTTATTGGTTGATTTTCTACCCTCAAATTGACCTC
>JBBQDY010000604.1:0-1602 GCA_038320155.1 Cytophagales bacterium | reverse complement strand
ACTGTCCGTAAAAACATGTACCGCAGTCTTCCCCGTCTGCTTTCCTTCCGCCGTCAAGGTAAAAGTTACCCCAAGGTGCCTATCCAAAATAGGAAACTCAACCCTAAACGAACCATCAGCATTGACCGCGATATCATGATAATCATGAATGTGATCAACAAATGGATCTTCGGCAAAGTGAAGATCTACAAATTGGTCTCCCGTCCAACCTTCACCTGTGATGATGGCTGTTTCGCCCGGAGCGTAGTCGTCTTTGTCGGAGGTGACAGTCTGGCTTTGTGCCGTATTCCAACTAGCGAAGGCCAAGATCAGGAATGCCCCCATGAATAGGGACTGAATCGATTTAAGTAAAAGTATTCTCATATATGTTGGATTTTATTGATTACTAAAGAATGTCCCAAAGTTTTTTCTCACACCCATCTTTATAAAAATCACGGCTTTAGGAGCTCAAATGTGAAAAGGATTTTTGAAATAAAAAATAGGCGAAAATTATTTTTTACATATTTTTTTGTTTTTCGTATACAATTTTATGCTTTTGAGCTAATTCACGGCCGCGAAAGAATTCCAATAAGATTCTAGGATTGGGCAATTGTTGCGTTTTTTCGCAGTTTTAAGGGATTAGAGGATTCCCTTACTTTAAATTGTATTTTTTGATGATCCTTAAATTATTTTTAAAAAAACTCAAATTGCCTTAAAAGTCATTGAACTTCGATCGGAAAATCGGATTTAAACCATCTCCCATTTGTATTCTAAAATCAATTAATCCTATTTTTAAATCCTCGGAATTCACTCCAAGGATTTTTCTTTGCCAAAAATGAATAGACCCAGCACCCTCTTTCTTTTATTCCTTTGCTTTGCTTGCGCAAAACCCCAAGCCAATTTCGACTATTGGCTCACTGACCCAAAAGCCGGAATTCTTTTTGAAAAACAATCCACTGAGTCAAGCTCTCAGGATACCGAGCTGGAGATCAAGGTAGATCCAGAAACTACCTATCAGACAATCGATGGGTTCGGATTTACGCTTAGTCAAGGTAGCGCGACTCACCTTTTGGCAATGAGCGATACCGCTCGGGAGGAACTTCTCTTAGAACTTTTTGGCTCGGATGAAGACCAGATCGGCATCTCTTATCTCCGGCTTGCAGTGGCGGCTTCTGACCTAAATGACTTTCCATTTTCTTACAATGACCTGGAGGATTCCACTGCAACTGATCCTGAACTCCTCCGGTTTTCTCTTGGACCGGACACTCTCGATGTGATTCCTGTGTTGAACCAAATCCTGGAAATCAACCCCAAAATCAAACTGATGGCTTCTCCGTGGTCTCCTCCTTCTTGGATGAAGGATAATAAGGATACCCGCGGTGGTTCGCTTTTGGAAGAATATGAATCAGTCTATGCCCAGTATTTGGTGAAATACATCCAAGCCATGAAAGCAGAAGGAATAGAAATCAATGCCTTGACGATTCAAAATGAGCCGCTTCATCCCGGAAATAATCCTTCATTGTTAATGCTTCCTGAGCAGCAGGCACGGTTTATCGGAATACATCTAGGCCCAGCATTTCGCGAAGCGGGAATCAAAACCAAAATCATCAGCTATGATCACAA
>JBBQDY010000603.1:0-1630 GCA_038320155.1 Cytophagales bacterium | reverse complement strand
ACGTCTTCGCCCTTTTACAAATTCTTCCAATGGTGGCGCAAACGCCAAAACTCCTGAAACCTCCACAAATGCTTTTCGATCCAAGTCAAGTTCCGCGAGTTCCTTCTCCAAATAATTCCGAAAAAGCACATAATCGATTTTCCCATCCTCGGAAAAAGAATCGTAGTTATAGGCTTGCAATGCCTTCAAGTAGTCTTGATTGAAGTCTTCCATTCGCTGGAAATACTCCGCGGAATGCGGATTGGAGTACAATCTCCGAAGTGCACCGTAGTCAGCTTGATAGGTATTGATTAGCTGCACGAGTTCAGTGGCTTGCGCCAGAAAACCGGAGAAAATCAAGAAGATTACAAAGATGGCTTTTTTCATACTCAATGATTTTTTTTATGTGTATCCGTTCTGTTGCACGTAGCCAAATTTATTGCTGATTTGATATGATAAATCCCCCTAGCCCCCTTTGAAAAAGGGGGAATTTGATCCGATTCCAATCAAGATTTTGTTTTAGATCGTGACGTGCACTTATGAGGATACACATAATTTTTTTTAAACCGCGCGCTAAAATGCTAAAAAGCTTTCTAAGAAAAGGTTAATTCGATTAACTTTATAAGATGAAACCAAGAATTTATTTGGACACTTCGGTATTTGGAGGATACTTTGACCATGAGTTTGCCAAATTCACAATTCCTTTTTTTGAATTGATTCTGGCTAGAGAATTTATTATTCTTTTTTCTTCACTGACAAGACTTGAATTAGAACCTGCTCCAGAAAAAGTCAAAAACCTACTGAAAACCATAGATATTAAGTTGGTCGAATTTATAGAGCTAGATGATGTTTCATCAAACTTGGCAAATCAATACATTAACCAAAAAGTCGTTGGAAAAACTAGCTTACCAGATTGCCAACACATTGCAATGGCAACCGTAAACGAGGCAGATTTTTTAGTAAGCTGGAATTTCAAACACATTGTGAACGTTCAACGAATACATGGCTTTAATTCCATAAATTTAGGCTTTGGACATAAAGTATTAGATATTAGATCTCCACGTGAATTTAATCATTATGAAAAAGATTAAAGATGATTTTGATGCTGTAGCTTTTCAACGAAAAAGACGTGCAGAGATTGGGGAAATATTAGCAGGAAAAACGACGTACGAGATTATCCACTATTTGAAACAGTCTTCGAAAAAAAGCACGATTCAGTTTGGCCAATTTAAAAAACCTCTAAAATAAAAGAGCTAGATCATTCAGGCTAATACTTCAGGCGATAGACGCAGACTTGTACATAACTCTATGCCTTTTAGTACTTCCTATAGTGAACTAATAAATCCTAAAACCGAAATAGATACCCACCCAGATCCTTGAATGTACCCACCATCCGAGTAGAGTCCTTTGAGGTCTTTCCCAAATATTCCTCCCAGCCTTTCGCTTCCTCCAAGTCAAATTTCACCTCCACCAATTTCTCGGCTGAAAAGGTATTCATCCCTCGCTTTTCATCCACCAAGCCTAAATAGCTGTTTTCCGACACCTTGTAGATCTTAGCCCAGCCTTGATCGGCAGCTAAAACCAACCCCAACTTTTCAGTCATAAAATTCTCCATCGGCAGCATATCTTTGTAATACAACCAAGTGATGCT
>JBBQDY010000602.1:0-1630 GCA_038320155.1 Cytophagales bacterium | reverse complement strand
GAAATTTTTCTCCACATTTTTTTGCTGCGCAAAAGTGGAAGTGGTAGCCAATGCAACTAGGCCAAGGTAAAGAAGAGATTTTTTCATAGAATTCATTTATTGAGCTAAAGTAATTTTTTCTTGCCAAAAGGCTCACAATCGGAACTAGCGGATCTGATCCCAGCCTAGTTCTATACAGATTTTTTTAAAATGCGGAGGAATCTCAGCCTGAATAGAAAGGGTTTGTAAAGTATCTGGAAGGGTAATGACCAAGGTTTGAGCATGGAGCAGCAAGTTTTGCAAGCCGAATTGCTTTTCAAAAAACTGATTCTGCTTGTTATCCCCATGCGCCTTATCACCTAAGATATAATATCTCAAATGTGCCAAATGTCTTCGAATCTGATGTGTACGCCCAGTTTCTGGTTTCAATTCCAATAAGGCATAGCGACTAGTCGGATATCGGCCAGTCGTGTTAAAGGGTATTTCTGCTTCATGCAGGACTTTATAAGTCGTTCGAGCTTCCTGCTTTTTGTTAGATCGCTCTGTGGTCAAGGGATAATCAATCAGCGCTTCTTTGACTTCGGGAATTCCTCTGACCACAGCCAGATAGGTTTTTTCCACTGTTCGTTCCATAAACTGCTCTTTCAGCAAAGGAAGAATTTCTTTTCGCTTAGAAAAAAGTAATACCCCGCTAGTCGGTCGATCCAATCGGTGAACAGGAGAAACCCACTGACCAATCTGATCCCGAAGGAGCTGTAGGGCAAAAACAGTTTCTTCCGGAGCTATGGGCGTACGATGTACGAGTATTCCCGAGGGTTTATTAATGGCAATTAGATTTTCGTCTTCGTAGAGAATTTCGAGCACAATGAATTTAAAATTTTTGAGTTGAAAATTTAAAATAAAAAAAAAGCCCTTATTAGTTTAATTCAAGCTTCCAAACTGAGATGGCCTCGTAAATCATAAATCGTAAATCTCAAATATTAAAATATGGTGCCGGAACCGATGCATTCATCTCCTTGATACCAGGCCACAAACTGACCGGAAGCGATTCCTTTTTGAGCTTGATCGAAAAGCACATAGAGTCCATTTTCCTTTTTGTTCAACGTAGCTCCGCTTAGCGGTTGGCGATAGCGAATCCGGGATTGGTAGCGTGCACTTTGGCCGGGAGTCAATTTCAAATCTTCCCGAATCCAATGAATTTCCTCATTTTTTACAAAAAGGGCAGTACGAAGCAATCCTGGATGATCTTCACCCATACCTGTATAAATTATATTCGTCTGAGTGTCTGTACTGATGACGAAAAGAGGTTTTCCGGTGCCCCCAACGTGCAAGCCTTTGCGCTGACCTACAGTAAAATAATGTGCTCCATTGTGCTCCCCAAGTACTTTTCCTTGATCAGGGGTATAATGAATAGGTAAAGCCAAAGTATCCAAAAGATCTTGATCATAGCGCTCCGGCTCAATTCCTGCTGGAATCTGTGCGCACTGATAGATTTTTAAATCCTCCGGAATTACGACGATATTTCCTTTTTTGGGTTTCAATTGCTGTTGGAGGAATTCTGGAAGCCGAACTTTCCCAATAAAGCAAAGGCCCTGACTGTCTTTTTTGTCTGCTGTAATCAAATCCAACTTTTTAGCAATTTCTCGCACTT
>JBBQDY010000601.1:0-1635 GCA_038320155.1 Cytophagales bacterium | reverse complement strand
GTTTGGTCAAACTGCTTCCAATTGATTTTTCCCTGATAATGTGAAATATCGATTCCCAATATCCCGTCGATATGACTGCGAAATACATGTTCAAACTTCAAGTCCTCAAACTCAGACATCGGTTGGTTTGCGTAATAGGGGAGTTTGTGGAGGCTTTTCCAAGTTGAAAAGACGAGATAAACGGTTCCGCCTAACAAGAGTAGAATCAGTAAACTGATTCCCAGCCAGATGGAGTTTTTCTTTTTCTTTGGGGGCATTGCAAGCGATTTGAGTTCAAAAGTGGCGAAAAAACTTCTTCATGGCATTTTTATTCCGCTTCTAATTTTTGATTAATTGAGGTCAAAGCAGCTTCCTAACCTTTCTGCTGAGGTGAAATTTATGACTGACCTTAAAATCAATCCATTTTGAGGTGAGCTTATCTTTTTGACCTCAATTTTAATGTCAGATTTAGTAACTAACCTTAAAATATGAAAAAATTGAGGGTAGATTTCACCTCACCCCAAACACCGCCGATTCCCAAGGCCCCAATTCTAAATCGATTTCAGCTCCATTTTCTGTGACCCGAAGTTGAGTCTTCTTTTTCCCAAACATCAACTCGGAAAGCTCCCGCTCTCCAGTAGGCAAGTTCTAAGCTTCAAGCAATTCAGTAGATAGTTTTAAAGTCGTTTTTACCGATTGAAACTCATCAAAGTTTGTGACCACGATCAGCTTCTGGTTTTCATCCCAGCGGGCAAAGGCAAACGCTTTGTCGGTGTAGGCGGGGTTTTGGGCTCGGTTGAAAGAGTGAAGATCCAAATACTCACCCATTAAAGCCGGACTGTTTCTGGTAAAGTTTAGTACCTCGGAGTAGTATTTTATTAGGGTTTTTTTATTTCAGAATCTAAGACACTCAAATTCTTTCAAATCATCAATTTTGCTGAGAACCCGCTAAAAGTAGGCCGTAAAAAAAACTAAAAAATATTTAGCAGTAAGCTTGACACTAAAAATAAATTATTTAGTTTTAATAAAACTAAATCACATGAAGAAATTATTTTTCATTTGCCTATTATTTTTCTCTGGAATTGAAGGCTATTCACAAAGCTGTGGCGATTATGGATTCTGGAAAATTGGAAGCCAATTTGGCACCGAACGACTTTCGTCCAATTGTGTAGATTTTAACTGCCATGGATTTGCAGCTGCGTATTGGGAAGAAGGATTTACGCAGGGTACTTCCTTGAATTCAACTAATCCCGGAAACGTAAACGTGCAAACTTCCTACACCCATTCCGGTGGAGGTCCTACGGAAACTTACTTTCGGGATTCTCCACTTTATGTTCAGGTTTGCGGTCAAAGTCTCTCGAATGTGGATGTAATAACTCAAAAATTCAATATTGCAGATGGCTTTCATTCATTGGTTAGACAGAAGGACGCAAATTTCAACCCAAAGTTTATATCTAAATATGGTACTGAAAGCCCGGTAATCCGACATGATTTCAATTCTACTTGGTATGAACTTTAATAACGCAAGCAAAACTGAACCTGACAAACATTACGTTTATCTAGGAAAATTAAAAACAGAGGACTACGTACCAAAAGGTCAGATCAAACCAATTTCATTACTTTCAAAGCCGGGTGCTACCTATTCTTGGTCCATAG
>JBBQDY010000600.1:0-1636 GCA_038320155.1 Cytophagales bacterium | reverse complement strand
AAAATAATAAGACTCGAAAATATCAGGGGGATTTTCCTTCAAAATCCTCCTGATATTTTGAGTAGCCCGCGGCAGGCGAAACATGAAATCAATTTCAAAACAAGCTTAAAATATTGTCTAGCTTTTTGTAGCAAATCCATTGATTAGCCTACAAAGATGTCGGCCCACTGGGCCTTTTTGATTCAGGTTCGTAGAATAGGCATTTTTGTGAAAAGCCAGCTATGCTATTTCATCGAAAAGCTCGGTAGGAGCGGCATCTTGGTAGCAATTTTTGCAAAGATATTCTCCGTCAAGCTCCATCGGAGCGACATATTTTAGGAATTAATCACCAATAAAAAACCTGGAAGAATCTCCCGTGTTTAAGTTTGATTTCCTTGATAGGATCAGTAGTTCCCTTTCAGATATACCCAACCATTTTATCCCTAATCCCTACCGATACAGCTCAAAGAAATTGGCAGGAGTGATTACTTTAAAAGTGGAATTGGGGTAGTTTTCCAGAAACTCGGCTGGGACTTTTCCTTTAGCATTCTCCGCATACTTGAATTCAAAACAATGAAGTGTCCCGTCTTTTTCTTCGATGTAGTCAATCTCTTTTTGATCGTAAGTTCGCCAGAAATATGTGTTGACAAATCTCCTGTGAAACTGATTGTATTTCATTCGCTCAGCGATGCAAAAGCTTTCCCATAAGCCGCCCACGTCATTTCTCAGCTGCATTTCATTAAAATTTCGGATGATCGCATTTCGGATACCGACATCGTAGAAATAGATTTTTTGACTCTTTGCAAGCTCTTTTCTCAGATTTCTGCTGAACGAGTTTAATCTGAAAATCACAAAAGTCTTTTCAAGCAAATCCAAATAACGCTTCACCGTATGGACATTGGTTCCGGTGAGCTGTGCCAATTCATTGAGCGAGGATTCGCTGCCGGTCTGCAACGCAATGGCGCTGAGCAGCTTGAACAGTAACTCCGGCTTTTTGATTTGCTCAAATTGAAATAAGTCTTTGTATAAATAATTGGAAGAGATTTCGGCAAGCTCTTCAATTTTGTCATTTCCTTCACTTAGGAATACCTGAGGATAAAGTCCAAATCGGAGCAGATTGGGAAGGTTGGCTTTAATTTGAATTGGATCTAGCTCTTGTCCGATTTCTTCTAAGGAAAAAGGAAGCAATAAATACTGTCTAGATCTCCCGGTGAGCGGCTCGTTCACCATTCCCGAAAGTTCGAAACTGGATGAACCCGTAGCAATAAACTGAACTTCCGGAAAGGTATCTATAAGCACTTTTAGCGTCAGCCCTATAGTAGGAATATGCTGTGCTTCGTCGAATATAATCAGTTTACGATTGCCTATAAACTCAGCTAAAAGCGCCGAATTGGTAGATGAAAGTGCTGATTGGTATTCCTGAAGTTCGCAATTGACATAGGCAGAGTGGGCTGGGTACTTGTCCAAGAGTCTTTTCACCAAAGTGGTTTTCCCTGTTCGTCGAGCTCCATAAAGGATCAGAACTTTCCCTTTGAAAAACTGACTTTCAAACTGCTCAAAAAGAATTCTATTGATTTTCATTAGAGATAATGTTTGCTAATTCATGAGGACAACTTCACAAATTTAGCGTAATTCATGAAGTTAACTTCACAAATTT
>JBBQDY010000599.1:0-1636 GCA_038320155.1 Cytophagales bacterium | reverse complement strand
GTTTGGTCAAACTGCTTCCAATTGATTTTTCCCTGATAATGTGAAATATCGATTCCCAATATCCCGTCGATATGACTGCGAAATACATGTTCAAACTTCAAGTCCTCAAACTCAGACATCGGTTGGTTTGCGTAATAGGGGTGTTTGTGGAGGCTTTTCCAAGTTGAAAAGACGAGATAAACGGTTCCGCCTAACAAGAGTAGAATCAGCAAACTGATTCCCAGCCAGATGGAGTTTTTCTTTTTCTTTGGGGGCATTACAGAGTATTAGGCTGCAAAAATGATGAAAAAAACTGCTCATTGGCTGTATGCCCAACCCGTAAATTATTGAATTTTTAATTTAAAGGAGGTTTTCAACCTTTCTATTGAGGTCAGAATTGGTCATTGACATTAAAATCATTGAATTTTGAGGTAAGCCTGTTTTTTTGACCTCAATTTTAATGTCAGATTTAGGCTCTAACCTTAAAATATGGAAAATTTAAGGTTAGATGCTACCTCACCTCAAATACCGCCGATTCCCAAGGACCAAAGTCCAGATCAATCTCTGCCCCTTCATCCGTCACTCGCAGCTTGGTCTTTTTCTTCCCAAACATCAACTCCTTGATTTCTCGTTCGCCTTTTTCCAGACTCCAAGCTTTCAGCAGCTCGGGAGAAAGTTTCAAGGTGGTTTTTACCGATTGAAACTCGTCGAAGTTGGTCATCACGATAAGTTTTTGACTTTCATCCCAGCGGGCAAAGGCAAAGGTTTTGTCGGTATAAGCCGGATTTTGTTTTCGGTTGAAGGAATGTAATTCCAGGTATTCTCCCATCAACCCCGGGCTGTTTCGGGTGAGGTTCAGTATCTTAGAGTAGTAGTTTTCCAGTGCTTTTTCATTTTCTGATTGTTACCCACTTAGCATTACTCAGAACATCAATTTTGTAAAGTAGCGACTAAAGGTGGGGGAAATTAAAAACTGAAAAATATTTAGAAGTAAGCTTGACACTAAAAATAAATTATTTAGTTTTAATAAAACTAAATCACATGAAGAAATTATTTTTCATTTCCCTATTATTTTTCTCTGGAATTGAAGGCTATTCACAAAGCTGTGGCGATAATGGATTCTGGAAAATTGGAAGCCAATTTGGTACCGAACGACTCTCCTCCAATTGTGGAGATTTTATCTGCCATGGATTTGCAGCTGCGTATTGGGAAGAAGGATTTACATCAGGTTCTTCTCTGAATTCAATTAATCCCGGAAACGTAAACGTGCAAACTTCCTACACCCATTCCGGTGGAGGTCCTATGGAAACTTACTTTCGGGATTCTCCACTTTATGTTCAGGTTTGCGGTCAAAGTCTCTCGAATTTGGATGTAATAACACAAGTATTCGGTTCAAGTCCCGGGTTTCATTCATTAGTTAGGGATCGAAATACCACTTTCAACCCAAAATTTATTTCAAAGTATGGTACTGAAAGCCCGGTAATCCGGCATGACTTCAATTCTACTTGGTATGAACTTAATAACGCAAGCAAAACTGAACCTGACAAACATTACGTTTATCTAGGAAAATTAAAAACAGAGGACTACGTACCAAAAGGTCAGATCAAACCAATTTCATTACTTTCAAAGCCGGGTGCTACCTATTCTTGGTCCATAG
>JBBQDY010000598.1:0-1670 GCA_038320155.1 Cytophagales bacterium | reverse complement strand
TGCCACTACCAATAAGCTTCTTCCTCCAAATGGAGAAAATGACCGCACATTAACTTCCCATGAAAAAACCTATGATTTTCAAAATGAACTGATAGGAATAACCGAAATGCTGAAAGAAGGCTTTTCCGGTAAAGGAATTACCATTGCAGTTTTTGATGCAGGATTTCCGGGTGCGAATACTTCTGCAGCTCTTAAACATCTAGAGACAAATAGTCAGATTGTTGCCACTCGTGATTTTGTAAGACCTTGGAATTCGAATGTCTATCAGGATAATCAGCATGGCACCAATGTCCTTTCGCTGATCGCTTCCAAAGATCCTGCAATTCTGATCGCTGGTGCTCCGGATGCCAATTACATTCTCGCGATGACTGAAGAAGTGGCGACTGAATATCGCGTGGAAGAATACAATTGGGTAAGAGCAGCAGAATTTTCAGATAGCCTTGGCGTGGATATCATTTCCAGCTCCGTCGGTTATTTCGATTTCGATGACCTGGCTATGAATTATACAGTTGCTGATTTGGATGGAAAGACTACGACCATCACGAAAGGGGCTACGATTGCTGCTGGAAAAGGAATTCTGGTGGTCAACTCTGCCGGAAATTACGGACCAAGTGCCTCATCACTAGTAGCGCCTGCGGATGCGAAGGGGATTCTTGCGATTGGATCTGTGAATAAAGATCTCACGGTTTCCAGCTTTAGTTCAAGAGGACCAACAGGAGATGGAAGAATCAAGCCTGACTTAACCACATTTGGAAATGGCGTAGCATTAATCCGCTCAAACGGAGCAGTAGGATTTGCAAATGGGACTTCTTTTTCAGCTCCACAAATCACTGCTTTAGCTGCCGGAATCTGGCAGGCACAACCAGAGTGGACCAAGGATAAATTAATTGAGATGCTTTTAGCCAGCGGAACCAACTCGGCAAAACCAGATAATCAAATCGGTTATGGCATCCCAAAATTCCGTGAGGCACTTTATGGAGAGATACTTGCTGTAAAAGAAAATCCTGAGCTCATTCTTTGGAAAGTATTCCCAAATCCATTGGATGGAAATCAATTGACAATTTATTTTGGAACTGGAATCTCTGCTGAATTTACCCTATTGGATATGAGTGGCAGAGTGCTGGATGGAAAAGTTATAAGCCGATCAAGCCCTCTGGTCCCTTATGAAATGAGTGTAGAAGGTCTCAAGAAAGGACTCTACATCATCCAACTCCAAGATGGGCAATTGATCAAGCAATCAAAACTAGTCAAGCAATAAACAGTTTTCAACCTTTATATTTAAACATGTCACCTTTAGTTGCCCCTTCTATTCTTGCCGCGGATTTTGCAAATCTTCAAAAAGAGGTGGAAATGTTAAATCAATCTGAAGCAGATTTTATCCATGTAGATATTATGGATGGGGTTTTTGTCCCGAATATTTCCTTTGGAATACCAGTCACCGCAGCTATCGCAAAGCATGCGAAGAAGCCCTTGGATGTGCACCTGATGATTGTAAATCCCGATCAGTATTTGGAGGCTTTTCGAGATGGTGGGGCAGCGGTGATTTCGGTTCATTACGAAGCGTGCCCTCATCTTCATCGTACCGTTCAAGCGATCAAAGCCACTGGTGCAAAAGCTGGAGTAGCGATCAACCCTCATACCTCGGTGAATTTATTAGAAGAACTTATTCA
>JBBQDY010000597.1:0-1686 GCA_038320155.1 Cytophagales bacterium | reverse complement strand
GATGGCAAGCTGGTCTTTATGGCCGAGTCAAAAGCTTGGCTTCAGATGGTGCAGGAAAACTATCCTGAGATTGAGTTTCATTTTACGTCGGAGCTTTGAAAAACTGAAACCTGCTAGATTTTTAAAATCTGGCAGGTTTTTAACTATCAGGGGTATTTAGAAGTCTCATATACTTTAAGTGAGGTGGTTCAGTTTGGTCAATTAGGAATTGTCTAAACGGCATGGTAAAAGCCTTTATTTTCCCTGAATTAAATTCATGTTCTAATCCCTTTCGAATTGTATTTGGTGAAGAAGTCAATCCTTGAGAGTAGTGTCCTAATGTTCCAATAAGGATTTTTGTGTCATTCTTAAGGAATCCAGGGTCGACAAAAATCAGTTTAACATCTGGATTATTCCTTATTGCTTCTCCTATCGCTGCATTAATGTGCTCATCCCCAAACGAATACCCAATAATGTATATGATGTCTGCTGTGATGCAATCTCTTTCAAACGCATATTTCATCTGTCGGAAAGGAGTAACAGCACCTTTTTGGAGCTTTTGATAACCAGCTATAAAGTTTGAAATAAGTACAGTTTTTCCTTTTTCACTTTGAACAATCGGATAATCATTGTTAATCGTAAGATTTCCATATCCAGTTAGAAAATATCTAGGCATCATAAATCCATTTTCATTTTCAGATTCGATATCCCAATATATTGAGCCATGTAAGTTATAATGGCAATGACTATCAAAGTCTTTCAATATTCTAGAGATATTTGGTGAAATTCTTTCTTCATAATTAATGTCAGAACTGGCTTCAAATCCTTCGAATATTTTCATTTCTGCAATTCCTCTTTCTAAAATCACTTTAAAATTTCTCTCATAGTTTAGAGTAAACATCCTGAGGATTCCTTCCTGGTTAATTTTTTCAATCCAGCCACAGAAGAGGTCGTTTAGTTCTTTTTTATCTTCACAGATTACATTAGAATAGTTTAATCTATGATCTCCGTACTTTTCTATTGTGTCATAAATCGTCGTGAGTAACTTCTGAACTAATTCTTGAAAGAAAAGTTGATTTGGGCTTTCTCCATGCTTTGCTAAAGGGCTGAAATCTCTCGAAATCCCAGGTACATGGATTTTGTAGCCGCCTAAATATTTTTCCTTCTCGAAATTTAAAAGCTCGTTTTCAAAAGCTGAAGTAAAAAAGGATCTGATATATGAAGGAAGATCTTTACTGCCGACTTGATTAGCATAGTAAGAAATCAATTCTTCCAAAACATTGAAGATTGTTTCAAAATTAACTTCATCAGGACTAAAACCGGAATCTATGAGTCTTTGATATATAAATTCAGTGATTCTCGTTTTGCCATCTTTTGCCCAAAACCCACTTTTGCGAATCAAATTTGTAATATCATCAGTTTTTGGGCCTCCCCAATCAATAACCGCTCCAGCGCCAAATAGGATTACTGTTCTTTTTTTGCCCATAAATAATTGGAATATAGTTCTGTCAATCTGTTAAAAACACCTCTCTAAACTCAAATTTCTCTCCACTAAATAATCCCTTGTCGCTCAGTTTCAGATCCGGAATGACTAGCAAAGCCATAAAGCTTAAGGTCATAAAAGGGGAATTCAAGGTCGAGCCCATCTCCTTAGCCATCCGATCGATTTTGGTGTAGGCTGCAGCCACTTCATAGCCATCGGAATCA
>JBBQDY010000596.1:0-1691 GCA_038320155.1 Cytophagales bacterium | reverse complement strand
AATTTCCTGAGGGGATTTGCTGACTGGATGGTCGAAGTAGCGAATTCGAAAGGAGTATTTAAAGGGAAAATTGAGGTAGTTCAAATCCATAGTACCGAGGTCGACGAGCGAATCGGAAAGCAAGACGGATTATTTCATGTCATCGAGCGGGGTCAAAGCAAGGGTGAATTGGTCGATCGAGCCACATTAATCTCCTGTGTAGAAAATGTGACTTCCATTTTCGAAAATTATGAATCCTATTTGAAACTCGGGGAAAACCCGGATTTGGAATTCATGATCTCCAATACTACTGAGTCAGGCATCCGATTCGATTCCGAAGATCTTCCAATCGACGCTATTTCAAAAACCTTTCCAGGGAAACTCACGGCATTACTCTTTCGTCGATTCAACCATTTTCAAGGAGATCCTGACAAAGGTCTGATTTTTCTGCCTTGCGAATTGATTGAAAAAAATGGGCAGCAGCTAAAATCTTGTATTCTTGCCTATTCAGAAAAATGGGATTTACCTCAGGAATTCAACCAATGGATTTCAGCTCATAATTCCTTCTGCGACACGCTTGTTGACCGAATCGTGCCAGGCTATCCCAAGACAGAAATGGAGGAGATTTCAGGAAAATTAGGCTACGAGGATGAGTTGGCTGTCATGGTCGAACCTTATCATTTTTGGGCGATTCAGGGGCCGCAAGCAGTCCAAAAAAGATTTCCACTTGATCTAGCAGGCTTAAATGTGAAGTTTGTAACAGATCTTACTCCTTATCGAACCATGAAAGTTCGAATTCTAAATGGAGCACATACCACCTTGGTTCCGTATGCCTACCTCCATGGCTTCCGAACGGTAAGGGAATCGGTTGAAGATCCGGAAATGGGCGATTTTTTGAGAAAAGCGATTTTTGAAGAAATCATCCCAAGTATAAATTTTTCAGAAGCCGCATTAAAAGCTTTTGCGGATGATGTGCTGGAGCGTTTTGCCAATCCATTTATCCGACATGAATTGAAATCAATTGCTTTAAATAGCATCTCTAAATTTAAAGTTCGAGTGCTTCCTTCTTTACTTTCTTATTGGGAGAAAAATCAGTCTTGGCCTCAAAACCTAACTTTGGGCTTTGCTGCGCTGCTTCTTTTCTACAAAGGT
Organism: Cytophagales bacterium; assembly: GCA_038320155.1. Classification (GTDB taxonomy): domain Bacteria; phylum Bacteroidota; class Bacteroidia; order Cytophagales; family Cyclobacteriaceae; genus Algoriphagus. The sequence continues at coordinate 560 of JBBQDY010000596.1, read as the reverse complement.
AATTTCAAAAAGGAAGCTCTTCCCTTAAATGATGATTCCAAAGTGATTTCCTTTTTTTCCTCAGCTTGGGAAAAAACAAGATTAGACGAAACCTTGGAGGAAATTTGTACTAATGAAAGTCTCTGGGGGGGAAATTTAGCAAGCTATGAGGGATTGATCACCGAGTTGGAAAAGAGTATTCAACAGATTCTTAGCTCATCCAAACCCTAGGGTCTTGGCGTAGGAGCTGAACCAATGCACCGTATAATGCTGGATGATATTCAAAAAAGGCTTTTGGTCGTTCGAAGAAATTTTCCAAAGCCACTGCGAAAAATTCATGCTCATTGAGACTTGCAGATTCTCTTAAGAACGAGCCATTTCCAGCCACGATTCTAGCCATTTCAGGGGAAACCAATTGCTGATATGCGTTCCACGCTTCAGGGTTGAAAAACTCACTTTCTCCGTCGTAATAAATCTGATTTTCTAATTTGAGTGCATGGGCGATCTCATGAATCCCAAGATTAACCCCATCCCGGTCATCTTTCAGCCCGTCTAGAAAACAGGACCAAGAAACTACAATT
>JBBQDY010000595.1:0-1704 GCA_038320155.1 Cytophagales bacterium | reverse complement strand
GGAAAAGCATCAAGATCAAGTATGATTTTTTATGGTGCTATCGGTCTCATCAATGCTGTGATTTTCATATTCATGGCAAACTATGGTCAGGCAATCTTTAATCTGAATCCCGATCAGATTCCTACTTATAGGATCATGATGTACATCCTTTCGGCAAGTACTGTACTGAACTGGCTTTCTAGCATAATTATTCAGCTGCTCAGTGCACGGGATGAGCTTGGCTATGTGAATCGAGTGACGATCATTAGTAGTATTTTGAATTTTGCGGTGGCACTCGCCGCCATCAATTTTGGCTGGTCTCTCCCCTTTTATTTTCTTTTTTATACGATTTCCACACTTATCCCCATTCCGCTTAATATCCTCCGATTAAAAGTTTTTCCATTGCCCTTAGCAAAATTGCTTTTTCCCAAATGGGATGGAAAGATTTTCAGGGAGATCATTGGGTACAGTTCAGCCATATTTCTTATGGGACTTTTCCAGCTTACCGCCAATGAACTCAGACCCATCTTGCTGGCAAGATATGCCTCCGGAATTGATGTCTTGACAGACTATCGGGTAATCCAGACTATTGCGATGTTGATTATTTCCTTCGGAACAATTTTTCTTCAGGTCCTTTTGCCCGCAGCCTCAAAAGTCTACCAAGAGCAAAATTATCCGAAAATGGAGCGGATGGTTTTACAGGCCACTCGGTATATTACTATCTTCCTGAGCTTCATTGTATTTCTGTTGATTCTCAATTCAGAATCCATTCTATTGCTCTACATGGGAAAGGATTACCTCCATCTGAGTATTTGGCTAAACCTCTGGCTGCTCACTGTACTACTCAATATGCACAATACTCCGGTTGCAAGCCTGGTGCTTTCTTCGGGTAAAACACGGTTTTTGATCTATTCTTCGGCCACAGCATGTATCGTATCGCTGCCGATTACCGTGATTCTTGCCCCTACCTTGGCAGTAGGCGCCGCAGTCATTGGCTACTTAGTTTATATGCTGATTCAGATTGGGTTCTTTTATGTGTATTACATTCCAAAAGTGCTAAATCTAAATAGCCGAAAAATCTTTTTTGGCGCTTTCTTTCCTTCTGTCATAGGAGCCATCCTTGCATTTTTTACTGCGAAAGGGATAGATTTTTGGGCGAATTTTCCGGACGGAATAATTGGGATTCTTATCAACACCGCGATTTTCTTCATAGTTTTTGTATCATTTCACTTGCTTTTCATTATCAAATCCCAGGATCTCGATCTTATTCGAAAAATAATTTTAAGAAAGAACGATTAAAATAAACCTTATGGGTAAAATAAAATTTTCAATTTGTATTCCGGCATTTAAGAGTAAATACTTGGATGAATGCTTGGACAGCATCTTTTCGCAAACTGTGGATGACTATGAATTGATCATTTTGAATGATTGCTCGCCTGAACCAATTGAAGACATCGTCTTGAAAAGATCGGATTCGAGAATCCGATACTTCAAGAACGAAAAGAACGTTGGAGCTTTCAATTTGACAGACAATTGGAATAAATGTCTGGAACTCGCCACTGGGGAATTTATCGTCATTATGGGGGATGATGACCGGTTTGCCCCAGATTATCTTGCCGAGTTTTCGAATTTGATCAAAAACTACCCCGACTTGGCTGTTTACCATTGCCGGAGTAAAATCATCGACGATGATGGTCGAGATGTGACCTTGACTCCTGCTCTTCC
>JBBQDY010000594.1:0-1732 GCA_038320155.1 Cytophagales bacterium | reverse complement strand
GTAGCTTTCGGTCGAAAAAATCCATTGTAAAGCCCACCTAGCAAATCGTAAAAATTCAGGATCACATCAGGTTTTGTTTCTTGAACCAATCGATGAATTTGAATCAGACTTCTTCTGAAAACACCGATTTTCTTGGCATTGGCCAGAATCGTTTTTCCCAAAAGAATTTTCTTTTCATCCCGATCCGCTTCGAAATTTGGACTGTTCACGAGCAGAATCGGTACATTGATTTGACATGTAAAAAATTCTGGAACGGCTCTTCGCTTACTTTTTCCCAAAACGACCCCGACCAATTCATGACCTTGTCTACTCAGTAGTTTTGAAAAGGCAATCGCCTGAGTCATGTGCCCTCGGCCTTCACCTTGTACGATAAACAAGAATTTCATGGCGTTATCTAATTGCAGGAGGAGTCAAATCATCCTTTCGGGCTTCAAAAGAAACTTCCATAAGCGGGTAATGCTCAGGCAAGGAAGGCCCTTGGAAATAGGGGGCTATTTTAGGACTGCTGCTTTGCTTGAAATCAACCTCATTATAGTAGATCAACTGCCAATTTCCCTGATGATCCTCCGCGAGGGCACTCAGCGTCTCTACCCAATCACCGGAATTGAGGTATTCGATCCCATCAATCACTCGGTTTTCTGCCTTGTGAATGTGACCACAAATGATTCCATCGCAGTTTTTGGATTTGGCCATTTTGGCAAGCTCCTCTTCATATTGAGCAACATAGGACACGGCGGACTTTACTTTGTTCTTTACATACTGCGAAAGAGAGAAGGAGGGTAATCCCCTTTTAAAGCGGTAGTAATTAAGAATCCGATTGAGCCAAAGTAGAAAGGTGTAACCCATATCTCCGAGGTAGGCGATCCACCTTAGATTGGTAGTAATGCTGTCAAAGACATCACCATGAGTGACAAAATATTTTTTGCCATGACTCTCATAGATCATATCCGTTTGAATGGAGAGATTTCCGATTTTCAGCGGTAAGATTTGATCCAGAAAATCGTCGTGGTTGCCACGGAGGTAGAAAACCTTGGTGTTACTCTGTTCGATCATTTTAAGGATTCGGTTGAAAAAGCGGGTGTGTTTTCTTTTCCAAGAACCTGATTTTTTAAGTTGCCAACCGTCAATGATATCCCCATTGAGGATGAGGTTTTCACAGGTGAACTGTTTGAGAAATCGGGCGACCTCTTTGGGTTTTGAACCTTTAGTGCCCAAGTGTACGTCAGAAATGACGATGGTTTTGAAGTGGGTTTTCACAGTATTGGTTTTGATCTAAATGTATGGCTTCCAGATGAATCAAGTATGTTTAGGTTGTTATCAAATAGCTATTTATTCCAAATAATATTTGGCAAATGTGACCTGTGGATTAACTTAAAATTAAAAAGGGCGTTCAATGAAGCTTTGCCTAGGTGAAACTGAGATGTTCTATTCAAAATTTATATCAGTGGTCAGGGATTTTAGGCTTGATGGCATAGATTCGAACCCTAATTCAAAAAGATCATAATGAAAAAAATACTAGTCGTTTTGGGAATTGCGCTATTTTCCAATGCTGCAATCGCCCAAGAAAAAACGTATAAAGGCAACTACGAGCTTGCCGCTCGATACTCACCTGAGCAAATCAAAAAAATGGTTTTTTCAACCAGTGTCAATCCGCATTGGTTGAAGAAGTCAGATCGCTTTTGGTACGAATATGAAACCAGCGATGGGAAAAACTGGATTCTGGTAGATCCTG
>JBBQDY010000593.1:0-1739 GCA_038320155.1 Cytophagales bacterium | reverse complement strand
GCCCAAGTAATCATCATTCCAGTCAAAGATCGGAGTCAAAACCCAAGGCATGAGACGCTGTCCTCCGAACTACTCCAAATCCCGGAAGTAAGTCACGTAAGTTTCTCCTCCAGCACACCTGGAAATACAACTTCTCTGACCTATACGTATTCCTTTATCGGAACTGAGGCTGGAGAAAACTCAATTTCAACCTTCTTGGTGGATGAGCACTTCCTTGATTTGTACCAAATCCCAGTTAAAGCTGGGAGGCCAATTCAGCTAAACCCCATGGATTCAATCCCAGAGGTTTTAATCAATGAAGCAGCTATTCGTCAGTTCGGATTAGTAGAGCCAATCGGCATGCAAGTGGCCGGAAAAGTGAATGGACGAATTGTGGGGATAGTTGATGATTTTAACTTTTCGACTTTGCATGCGGGAGTTGACCCACTGATTCTTTATGGTTTCGAGCCTTCTTTCCGTTTTGTTTCGGTGAAACTGAAAGCTGGTGAGATAGAGAAGGGAATTGCTGGATTGGAAAAAAAATGGCCTGAGCTCTATCCAGGCTACCCACTCGAATTTAGTTTTCTGGATGATCAAATCGATCAGCTCTATAGATCGGAATATCAATTAACCCAGGCTTACTCTATTTTTTCTATCATAGCAGTAGTGATAGCCGCCATCGGATTAATCGGCTTGACAACTTTCTTGATGTCAAAAAAACTGAAGGAAATCAGTATTCGAAAGATTTTTGGGAGTTCTACCAGTTCATTGATTTTGATGATTTATGCCGATTACCTGAAGGTGACAATGGCAGCGGTACTGCTCGCTTGGATTGCAGGTTATTTTTGGATGAATCGCTGGCTGAGTGAATTTGCATTTCAGATCAATCCTCATTTCGGATATTTCCTGATCCCTGCTGGTTTGATGGTTTTAATTCTTTTGGTAAGCACAGGTTTTCAAATCCTTAAAGCTGCTCAAATCAACCCAATAGCCAACCTAAAAGAAAGTTAAGGCAAAATCACCTTTGGAAATCAGGCGCCGCTACCTACTGTTATAAATATCAAAAATGTGACAATCCCGATGACTAGACCCAAGATAAACACGTTGTACGCATGGCGAAGCAAACCGTATTTCTTGTTTAAAACTTTGCCTTGGTAATACAAAGAAATCGACATATGCTCATGGATTTCTGCTTGTGAAGGAAGTATCCGTTCGATTTCCACCAGATATTCATTCAAGGTATAAGTTGAACTTTCCCCAAAAAAAAGCATACTCGACTTAGGTTTCTCCGCTGAAGGAGCCGTTTTGCCCATGATTTTTGGCTTCGCCGCCTGAACCGCTAAAATAGTAGATGTCAAACAAGTGGAAAGCAAAAGCAAAATCGGAATAAGAGTAAGTGGATTTTTGATATCCAATCCATGAGAAATCGAACCATAGCCGATGATTGCAATCGTAGATGAAATCACCAATGCATTGATGCTGATGATGATATTGGCCTTATTGTCAGCAATCTGAAGCAGATTGCAGTTATTTTTAAAAGTCACTCTAAAAAATGTCTGACGCTCTCGATCAGTTTTTTCTTTTTTTACTTTGACAACCTCTTCCATAGATGGATTTTTTCAAATCTGAATTTAAAGAATAATTTCACTAAAAATAGAATCTTTCATGTTGAGATCAATACCTCAAGTCGTGGAAAACTGATAAATCAAGAATTAATAGAGTATTGAGTAGCTAGAATCTAGTATCAAGACAGGAGTATC
>JBBQDY010000592.1:0-1761 GCA_038320155.1 Cytophagales bacterium | reverse complement strand
CTCAGGTGGAATTTCCGTCGGAGATTATGATTTTGTCAAAGAAGGGTTGGAAAAAAACGGGGTCAAAGAAGTCTTTTATAAAGTGAATCAAAAGCCAGGAAAACCCTTTTGGTTTGGCAAAAAGGGTCAAAAGTACGTTTTCGCTTTGCCGGGAAATCCAGCCTCTACTTTGATGTGTTTTTTAGTCTACGTTGCTCCTGCAATTCAAAAAATGCACTCTGGAATGCCAATTGGCCTTTCCCTTCAACAAGGCACATTAGCAACAACTATTCAAAATAATTTTGGAAAAACACTTTTCCTGTTGGCAAAAGAAGAAAACGGAGCTATCGAATTATTGCCTAAACAAGCCTCGAGCATGTTGATTTCATTTAGTATGAGCAATGCAATCCTGGTTTTTCCAGATGAATTGGAAGAGTTAAAATCAGGTGAAATTGTCCACTATTTCCCGATCAACAGAAGGTAACATGTTAACGGTAGATCCTGTTTTCATGATTTCGTTTTCACTGATTCTTGCAGTGGTCGCTTTTCTCTATGGAAGTGTGGGCCACGGTGGAGCCAGTGGCTACCTTGCCTTGATGGCTCTGTTCGGGTTTTCCCTTTTGGTGATGAAGCCGACCGCTTTGATCCTGAATATCTTCGTATCCGGGATTTCATTTTACTTCTTCCGGGCTAATAAATTCTTCAATTGGAAGCTCTTCTACCCTTTTGCCATAACTTCCATTCCTGCCGCATTTATTGGAGGAGGAATTCTAATCAATCCCACGCTATACAAGCAGATTCTAGGCGTATTTCTGTTTTTGGCAATTCTGAGGATTTTAGGATTATTTGGGAAAGCACCTCTAAAGGAAAATCAGAAAGTAAATATTCCATTGGCATTAGCCGTGGGACTAGGAATCGGGTTTTTCTCTGGAATGATTGGAATCGGAGGTGGGATTATTCTCAGTCCGGTAATTTTGCTTTTGGGCTGGGGAAATTTGAAAGAATCGGCAGCGGTTTCAGCCTTATTTATCTTTGTCAATTCGGTCTCAGGGGCATTGGGTTTTGTGGTGGGTGGAGGCGAAATTCCCAACGAAGCCCTTTATTTGATCCCCGCGGCACTTATTGGAGGCACTTTAGGTTCCTATTACGGCAGCAACAAGTTTTCATTTCCAGTGCTGAAATACATCCTGTCGGCCGTGCTTTTCATCGCATTTATTAAATTGATGACCGTTTAGGTTTGAAAACTCTATTTTAAAAGAAAATTCCAACAGCTTTCAATAATTAAAATGCCCAAAGTCAAATATTTCGGAATACTAGCAGAGACCGTAAATCAAGCGGAAGAAGAAGTAAGGGTTGATTCAGAGAATTTGGGAGAGCTTGTAGCTCAGCTGAAGGAAAAGCATTCGCTGGAAGCACATGATTTTCAGATCGCAGTGAACCGAAAAATCATCTCAGACTTGAGTGCTTTCAAGGTGAAGGATTCTGATGAAATCGCTTTTTTACCCGCATTTGCAGGAGGATAAATGGATTATAGCAGACAAACTATATTGCCACAATGGGGAGAAGCCGCTCAGCAAAAACTGAGGGATTCCAAGATTCTTATAGTGGGAGCAGGCGGTTTAGGAGCTGCAATTCTTCCCTATTTGGCTGCAGCTGGAGTGGGACAGCTAGGAATCATCGACGGGGATCGGATCGAAGCATCCAATCTTCCCCGACAGGTCATCTATTCTGAATCTCAAATTGGAAGTCTAAAGGCTGAGGTTGCATCCGCTTATTTGCAAA
>JBBQDY010000591.1:0-1768 GCA_038320155.1 Cytophagales bacterium | reverse complement strand
CGTGCGGTAGGTGAATTGCCAAAGATTCGCTTTGATTTTACCCAAAACCTGATTGCCTTGTTTTTCTACCAATTCAAAATAGGCATGTCCCTGTGGCGCCAATCTGAAATCCGAAATTTCTCCAATTACCCAATAAACCGGTTCAAGATTAGCTTCAAGTGTATCTTGAATTACTCGATTCAGTTCGACAATGGATTTAGGATTCATAATGCTTAGATTCTATCAAATGCAGCTTTAATTTGGTCATTCAGGCCTTTTGTGGCTTTCAGCATAGGTAGGCGAACTTGATCTCCGCAGATTCCGATTTGCGTTAGAAGATTTTTGACCCCAACCGGATTCCCTTCTAGGTACATCAACTCACTGAGTTCTAAAAGTGAAAAAGTAGCCTCCAACTGTTCTTGATCGGTGCCATGGCAAAGTTTTTTGAAGGTCGTGGGAAGGGCATTTGCCATGACAGAAATGATACCTGAGCCACCGATGCTCTTCAAGGCTTTAGTCATCAGATCATCACCTGAAACCAATAGAAAATCTTTTGGCATTCCTGCCGAAATGCGCATGCATTGCTCCAGATTCCCACTCGCCTCCTTCATCCCAAAAATGTTTGGATGCTGAGCTAGCGCCAAAGTTGTCCCAGCGGTCATATTTGACATGGTCCGTCCCGGGATGTTATATAGCATCACTGGAACCGGAGCGATGTCGGCTAGAGCATGATAATGTGCGATGATTCCAGCCTGAGAAGGTTTATTGTAATATGGGCTTACGGAAAGAATAGCTGAGACACCAGTAAAATCTATGGATTGAATTTCTTCCATGACTGCCTGAGTATTGTTACCTCCGATGCCAAGCATAATAGGGACTCTTCCAGATGAATAGCGAATACAAGCTTCAAGTACCATTTTTTTCTCTGATCTAGTCAAAGTTGCCGTCTCTCCGGTGGTCCCGAGAACTACCAAGTAATCTACTCCTCCTGAGATCACGTGATCAATTAGGCGTTTGAGTCCATCAAGATCAAGGGAGTAATCTTCATGAAAAGGAGTGACCAATGCCACGCCGGTGCCTTTAAATTGATTCATAACTGTAAGGTTTGGGAAGCTAAAGATAATGGGATGGTAGGAATTGATGCTCTGATTTAAAAAAAAATGGGTTTAATTCCTTAAGGGCTTTAAGGGCGAATAATCATTTGCCCCCACGGATTATTCTGTTACAATTGATTTTAGGTATATTATCATTGTTTTTTTAGGATGATTAATCACCAACAATTTTTATCAATCATGAAATACAATCCTAATTTCCATCACCGTCGCTCTATCAGATTACAGGGATATGATTATTCTCAAAAAGGGCTTTATTTCATTACTATTTGCAGTAAAAATAGAGAACATATTTTTGGGAGAATAGTGAAAGATAAGTCGGATCAAAAGATGATTTTAAGCTCTTCCGGGCAAGTTGTTGAAAATTGCTGGTTTGAAATTCCAGCTCATTTCACGAATGTAAAGCTTTACGAGTTTATAGTTATGCCAAATCATATTCATGGTATAATCGAGATTATAGCACAATTCACAGCTCCCATATCAACAAAAGAGAAATTGTCCGTCACATTATTTAGATCTCCTTCGATGACTATTGTCTCGGTTTTACGAAGTTTTAAGATCGGAGTAACCAAATGGCATCGATCAAATACCGATATCTGGGATGTTTGGCAGCGTAGTTACCACGACCATATTATACGAGATGAAAAAGCTTATTTTAATATCTCCAATTATATCAA
>JBBQDY010000590.1:0-1773 GCA_038320155.1 Cytophagales bacterium | reverse complement strand
TACTGATCAGGAAATAAACAACTATATGAGTTTGGTAAGTGGCGGAGCAAACCGTATGTCACAGCTCATCTTTGATTTGCTAGAATACTCCAGAATAGGAAAAGATTTGGCAAAGTCAGCAACGGATAGCAACAAACTGGTTTGTGAAATCAAAACAGATCTGACAGCAATCATTGAAGATAGCGGTGCTGAAATTCATGTCGGAAAACTTCCCGTTGTAAAAAGCTTCGATCTGAAATCAGTTTTTCAAAACCTGATAATCAACGCAATCAAATTCAGGAAGAAAGGTATTCCCCCTGTTATTACTATTTCAGCCACTGACACCGGAAAGGAATTTCTTTTTGCAATAGAAGACAACGGAATTGGTATAGAAAAAGAATATTATGAAAGGATATTTATTATTTTTCAGCGCCTACATCTACGGACAGAATTTGCAGGGACAGGCATCGGACTATCGCTAAGCAAAAAAATCATTGAACTGCATGGAGGTAAATTGTGGGTTGAATCAGAATTTGGAAAAGGGAGCACATTCTATTTTACAATACCGAAGGAATAGTTAACAGTCGTAAATAATCGCCGTAATCATTTCAAAATCACCGTAATCACTTTAAGCAATCATCGTAATCCTATTATACTATGAGAAAAAAACTAAACAGCATTCTATTAATTGATGACGATCCGGATGATAATTTATACCATCAAATCATCATCAATAAAATGAACATCGTCAACCACATTGAAATTGCTATCAACGGAATAGAAGGAATCGCATATCTCAAAAAGGAAAATCAAATCCCTCCCGAAATTATATTCTTAGACCTCAATATGCCTAAAATGAACGGATGGGAATTTTTGGAAGAATATAAACACCTAGACTTATTAGTAAAAGCAAAGGTGCTTATTGTGATTTTGACAACATCAGCAAACCCTGATCATATCAAAAGAGCAAAGGAAATACAAGCTGTGACGGGCTTTGAAACAAAACCATTAACCAAAGAAATGCTTACGGGAATTTTAGAACAACACTTCCAGGATTACTTTTGAAATAGGTACTGACTCATTGGAGAGCGCAAAGTCTTCCGGTAGTCGAGCAGGCCTTCGGTAATACTATCAATAGAAAGAAATCGAAGCTGAGTTTGTATGTCTTAAACCAATAAAATAAAAAATATGATTCGAAAAGGCACAGAAGTAACTTGGAAATGGGGAAAGGGTCAGGCAGTGGGAAAGGTAACTGAAACTCATACGAAATCTGTTACTCGAACCCTTGAGGGCTCGGAAGTCACACGAAATGGATCCAAAGAGAACAAGGCTCTTTTAATCACCCAAGAAGACGGAAGTGAAATTCTCAAATTGGAGAGTGAGGTAAGTAGAAAATCTTAAGACCCCATTAAAAAATCAAATAATCATGGACAAAATCTTCTTCGAAAGCTGGGATAGCATCTTAAAAACCTGCATGATGTCCATTTTGGGTTACATCGCAATGGTAGTTATACTTCGGATATCAGGGAAAAGAACACTTTCTAAAATGAATGCCTTTGACTTTGTGGTAACCATTGCCCTAGGATCGTGCCTTGCCACTATTGCGACCAACAAAAACGTCACCTTAGCGGATGGCGTCGCAGCTTTTACAGTCTTTATATTTTTTCAATTTTTGCTTACTTGGCTTTCAGTTCGAGTACCTACAATGAAAAAAATCATTAATAGCGTTCCTACGCTTATTTTTTACAAAGGAGAATTCTTAAGAGATGCCATGAAAAGAGAGCGAATTTCTGA
>JBBQDY010000589.1:0-1787 GCA_038320155.1 Cytophagales bacterium | reverse complement strand
ACTCAGATCAGCACAGATCATGGAGAAATTATGCTTTTTGGGGTTGATTCCCTTGATTTTACAGATCCGATCGATGGCCTTTTGGCTGGTGATATCGCATCCCATTCCATAAACCGTATCGGTGGGATAGATCACCACGCCTCCATCCCGTAGGACTGCTACGATCTGACTGATCCGGCGCGGATCAGGGTTCTCCTCATACAATCTGATAAATTCAGCAGGCATTTCTTTAGTTCTTAGTGGGATAATTAAGTAATTTTTTCTGGAAAATCTCCCAATTCCGTACCAAATAATCGACTATTGGAAGATCTGCTGGAGCCCATTCTACTTGATAAAGTTCTGATTTTTCCAGCCAACCAATTTGTCTATGCTCTAATAAATCAATTTCGCCTGATTTCCAGATAGCAAAAAAGGGAATCAATCGGATTGATTTTTCCTTCGAATAGGCATGTTCAAATACTCCTACCCTCTCCAAAGCCTCAATTTCTATCCCAAGTTCTTCCTTGATTTCCCTGACAATACAACTTTCTTCGCTCTCCCCAATTTCAACTTTCCCGCCGGGAAATTCCCAAAGTAAGGGTAAACTCATTTGCGCAGAGCGCTGCGCAGCGAGAATTTTCCCTTTATGAAATAAGAGTACACAAGTGACAACTATCAACACTTTTTAGAAGGAAAAGTCATGATTACAAAGAAAAGGATTCTTCTTTTTTCAAGAAGAAATTAGATGGAGGCTTTTTCCATTTGTTTAAAATGAGTATCCGTAATCCTGCACATTGCCATTTACTACTGATTTGCTTCCTAAAATCCCCCTCACCCCCTTTGAGAAAGAGCCTGTCCCGCATATCGGGAGGGAATTTGATCCGATTTAGAATCAAGATTTAGCTTTTTTCCGGAACGTGCAAGAAAGCGAACACTCATATTCTTTAATTTGAGATTAAGGAAAAAAGTTCTTCATCAAATCCTGCTCCTGAAAATTCAATCTCTCCTCTTTCATCTATCAAGAAAAATGAAGGATACCCACTTACGCCATAAGTTTTTCCAACCTCAGCTGCTTCAAGAAGAATAGGAAATGGGATTTTATTCTTAGTCAAATACTTCTTCATGTACTCTTGCTCATCAACTGGATTGATGTAAAGCGCGACAATACCTTGCTTCAATGAAAAATCTGGATCATTAAACTTATCAAGTGCAATCTTGCACCAACCGCATCGAATCATCGAAAAATCGATCAAAACCTTTTTCCCCTTAAAGTCAGCTAATCTCACAGTGTTCCCTTCCATGTCCATCAATTCAAAATCCGGGGCTTTTTCTCCTTTTTTTAAAAGTTTCCTACTTTCGATATCCCCTGCTATTTTAGAGATGTAGCCTAAAGGAGCTATGTATTTTGGGAATTGACCTTCTGCCGAAAAATTGTAATTCGAAAAGTTCACGGTAATGAACTGTCCCTTTTTCCCGTCATGGAAAAGTCGGCGCTCGTACTTATCAAATAACAGGTTAGAAGGATTGAGGAAAAGATGGTTTTCAAGTAAAATGTATTTCTTTTCGATCACCGTATCCATTTCTATTTGTCGATAATTTAGGTAGTTCTTGTTAGCGAGTGAAGTATCTCCCACATAAGCCCAACCTTCCTTTTTCAACAATCCAATTGGCGAAAAATTAAAAAAGGTATTATCAAGATATCTTGCCAAATCCTCTTTGGTGTCTTTTAGTACCAGTGTACTGTCTGTATGATTGACATTCAAAATTACATTTTCCTGGTAAACTAGATCTGATTCCTCTGTTCTGCC
>JBBQDY010000588.1:0-1790 GCA_038320155.1 Cytophagales bacterium | reverse complement strand
CAACATTGACTTATAAGAAATCCCATCGACTTCTGTATACACTGCATATACGCCATCCTTAGGAATGAGTTTGTAGTCATTAGGGATGTGAATATTAGCAGTTGGAAAGCCAATTGATCGACCGATTTGTTGGCCTTTGATCACCAGACCATTTAATTCATAGAGCCTTCCCAAGTAAGTACTGGCTGTTTTCACATCACCTATCTCGAGTGCATTTCGGATTTTAGTGCTTGAGATCCCGATATCGTCCACGTCTTGTCTAGAGATTTCTTCCAGCTCAAAACCAAATTTGGATTGATTTGCCTGAAGAAATTCAAAACTTCCTTCACGGTTCTTACCGAATCGATGATCGTATCCAATTACCAATTTTTTGTATCGAATCTTATCAACCAATATGGATTGGATGAATTCCTGAGAACTCAGCTCCGAGAATTCCTTGGTAAATGGCAGCGTCACCAAATGATCGATTCCTAATTGTCGGAGCAATTTTGCCTTTTCCTCAAAGGTGCTCAGCAATCTCAACTTATGCTCATTGGGAAATAAAACCAATCGGGGATGCGGCCAAAAAGTAAGAAGAACTGTCTCCCCATTGACCGAGTTTGCAACCTCTTTGATCCGCTGAAGAATTTTCTGATGTCCAAGGTGTACGCCATCAAAGGTGCCGCTGGTAACTACTGCATCTTGGAGATTTGGAAAATCAGCTAATCCTTCATAAATCTTCATGACTCCTTGATTTGATTTCCTTTATCAATTCCTCCAATTCCCAGCTTTTCTCCAAAAGATTGTCACCGATACGAGTTCTGCAAAGCGCACTCATATAGGCTCCAACTCCCAAAATCTCTCCAAGATCTCTAGCAAGACTCCGAATATAGGTTCCTTTGGAGCAAACTATTCGAAAATCAATTTCAGCATTTTCGAATCGTGTAATTTCGAATATACTCACCGTAACTTCTCTTGGTTCCATTTTTACTGAAATGCCTTTTCGAGCCGATTCATAAACCCGTTTTCCATCAACTTTGATAGCAGAATGGGTGGGAGGGACTTGTTGGATGGTGCCGGTAAGTTGGCTCACCGCCGCCAAAACTTCCTCCAAAGTAATCTCGGAAGGATCGGCTACGGGAATAATAGGCTGCTCTAAGTCAAAAGAATCAGTGGTAGCTCCGATTACAAAAGTACCTGTGTACTCTTTCTCCTGCCCCATAAACGTATCGATCTGTTTGGTCAATTTCCCTGCGCAGACGATAAGCAGTCCGGTGGCTAATGGGTCTAAAGTTCCAGCATGACCTACTTTCTTTATTTTTAGCGAATTTCTCACTTTTCTCACCACATCAAAAGAGGTCCATTGATAGGGCTTGTTTATTAAAAATAACTCTCCGTAGGGGGTTTCTTCCATAAGTTGATCGAGCCTTCATTCTAAACTCACCGCTCAGATTTTATATATGTTGTCTAGTTGGATTCTGATTTTGCAAAAATTGCGTAAAACTCAAAAATGAATCCTGCAAGCGTTACGATCGGCCCGATAGTTAATCCTAAAATTCCATTGCCATGAGGAGCGCCGTCCAGCCCAATCAAAATGAAACCAAGAATAATCAACCCAATACCGATTAACATCAGCTTGTAATTTTTTCTAGAAAAAGGAAATGAAGATTTGCTCATTATTAATAGAGTTCGTCCAAAGACATGTTTAGATATTTATTTACAGCTCTCAAGGTACTTAGTACAGAGAGAATTCCACCAACCAAGATCAACACTCCAAATAACGCCAATAACAGCTCTTGATTTTGAAGCAT
>JBBQDY010000587.1:0-1790 GCA_038320155.1 Cytophagales bacterium | reverse complement strand
AAAAACCACAAGCGATCCCAACTGATTCACTCACATAATAATGCTGGATTTTTTCTCCATCAGCTAGTCCATAGGACTGTTTGAAGACCACTATCAGGTAAGGAGCATCTTCCAGAAATGGTTTTTCCCAGTTAGTGCCTAAGGGTTTCAGGTCCGCTTTCCAATCATCAGGCATCCGACTGGAATAGGATATTTTTTCCTCTTCCTCTGCGGCTGCTCTGATTTTGCGCTTGATCTCAGGATCAGAAACAATGCAAAATGTCCAAGGTTGCTTATGTGCGCCTGATGGTGCAGTACTCGCAGTAAGGATAATATTCTCGATCACTTCAAGTGGAATGGGTTTGGTGTCGAATTCGCGAACTGTCCTTCTCCCATCCATTAACTCGTAGAAATTTTGGGAGTTTTGAATCAATTCTTCTTTGCTTGGCTGCTCTCGCTGATACAGGATATGTTCAAATCCTTCAATTAATTTTTTCTCCATAATAAAAAAAAACGGCTATCCGTGAAAATAGCCGTTTCAGTTTGAATTTTTATCTCTTTAATCTAAGGTCACTTCTTTCGAGCCGCCCGGATAAGTGATCGTAATCAGCTTATCACAGCTGCCGTTTCCATTATCTACTGTCGCTTCTATCCCATTGTATTGGAATTGTAATTTCCCAGCGCTAGGAACCCATACTCCAGATTGAACACAACTTTGATTTACAATCAATGGGTCAATCACTAAAGTCGTATAATCAATTCCTTTGCGGCTTTTCCCTTCGGCTTTACCAGTGATAGATGCCTCATAACCTACTCCTCCAATTCTGACCACCCGTATTTGATCACTTTTGATAGTGACGAAGGTATTATCTGGCCAGGTTATTTTTCCATTTTCAACTTTTACTGCCAATGAAATTGAACTTCCTACTAGGTCAAGCCCAGTATTAGTGGTTGTTCTTTTCCCTTCGATTTTTTTGTCATTTACAGTGTAGCCATCAAAAGTCGCAGTTACTTTGGAAGCAGGGAAAAGTAAACTTCCTGAATAGGCGAGAATAATTTTTCCTTTGCGGGTAATGCCATTACTACTGGTACATCCTGCTCCGAAATCGACTGTGATTTTCTTCGCGGTCTCATTGAGTGTAGCTTTGGCTGTATTACAAATTTCTGTGACTGAAACATCTTTGCTCAACCTAGCTCCCAATCCACTGTTGGCTAGCGCAATCAACGTGATGTTGTCTAAATCTTCGAAGACTTGATTGATCTGATAATCATCATTTATGATGGTTAAATCAGGTTCTTGCACCATATCAACTGTGTCAGAGTTACAGCCGATGAGGGAAAAAACAAGCAGCGTTACTATTCCAATCCCATATGTTTTTAAAAGCTTTGTCATAATAATTTCAATTAATTTGTTTAAAACCTCAATGTAGAAACTTTAATCCTTTTTGGCTTTGGAGGAAGGCTCTTTTTTCTTTTTACCACCCACGCACCCAATATTTTGCGTCAAAGAAATATCATCTGGAAAAATTCCCAGTGACTGGTTTAAATCCCATTCTTGAATTTCCGGGGATCCAGGTTTTGCATTTTTAGATTCTTTTTTCATAGTTCTTGAGATTTGATTTCTAATACGAAAAGCTGGTCATAAAGATTTTATTGTCTATTGATTTACTTTTCTTCTTCTTAGTTTATGCCCCTGATCAATACCTATATTTGAGGATGAAGGAATTTGATTTTAACAGTGAAAAGCTTCCTGAAAAATTGGCAGAATTGAAGACAAAAACTGCCTCTCTTTCAATTTTTAGGGTACTTTC
>JBBQDY010000586.1:0-1798 GCA_038320155.1 Cytophagales bacterium | reverse complement strand
CGGGTGATTACGTCGCTGCGATTGACACCTGCGGCTTTCACTTTGATTAATACTTGGGTTTTTCCCGGGGTTGGTTTGGGAGTCTCCTGTACTTGTAATACTTCCGGTCCACCAGATTTCGTGATATGAATCGCTTTCATTTTGACTTTTTTTGATGTCATTAAAGATAAGGTAATCTGAGGCTTTGTGAAAAAGTGCAAGCTGCTACCATTGGTAAGTCCAGCTAGACCGAGGGTATTCTACGCTCAGTGGGTGATTATCGAGATTGTACTTCACCCAAATAATTGATTCAATTAGAAAGTGGTATGGATTATTTGTCCAATTGGAAATTGATTAGCATAGGAAAGTGAAGTTTAAAAAAACGCTTTTAGCCCTGTGGCCAAACTATTACTTAGGTTGGGGAGGCGGATCACGTTACATGCTGCTCTAGCCATTTTTCGATCTCATCAAAGTTTAGTTTTCCAGTAGAAATAGATATGACAAATTTATATTTCTGTTCCTGATCAGTGTGAATTTCAAGATTTGATTCCATTAAGAGCAGCCTTGCTAGAACATATCCAGTTCTTTTATTGCCATCAGTAAATGGATGGTTTTTAACAATACTTTCGAGGATTGCCGCTGCTTTGGCTATAGGTGTGGGGTAAAGTTCTTTCCCATCAAAAGTTTGATAAGGACGATTCAATGCAGAATCCAGTAGTTCCATGTCTCTAACTCCAGTTGTACCTCCAAATCTCTCAATTAGAATGGAGTGAATTTTAAGAACTTCCTGCTCTGAGATCACTGAGCCAATCTTTCCAAAAGTTCCTTGTCTTCAGTTAGGATGGTTCTTAGGTTCTTCGAAAGAGAAATTGATTTGTCAGATTTACCTTCAATAGATTTCAAGTAATCAAATACTTCCTGTAGTACTTGCTCAGGTGTATTGTCTAAAAGTGCATTAATTGCTGTTTTTACTTCTTCTCGGCTCATAGTTTAAAGATACGAATTTGAATGAAAAACTGTTTGGTGCTCAAACTTATGGAAGTCAAGGTCTAGCAGTAGGCAAAGCAATTTTTTTTTGTGGATATATTTGTTCATTAAATGACTCTAAGAATCAAGCATAACCGTTTTTTTGATCCAAACGAATTTGATCCTATAGACAATTCTATACTTACCTTGCATTAGTTCCCTAATTCTACCATTATCAAACTCAGGTACTTTTCTGCCTATTCTCGGATGACCATAAAGAATTTCAATCTTTGTGAAAATTTTGTTGACGAAATCCCTCCCAATCTTTGGGGAACTTTCACTCAAATAATTCGCTACATCTTCAATATCCGAGTAAGCGGATTCTGTGAGTTTTATTGTGAGGCTTGCCATTTTTTCTCCATTCTCATTTTTGCCTCATGCAAGCTCATAGTTTTTCCTTCTTCAGCATCTTGTAATCCCTTCTCAACTTTTTATATAAACAATAATTTTTCAACTAAGTTTTCAAGGCTGAATTCATCTGGCAGTTGATCTAGCGTTTCTATTACTTTATGTTTTTTCATAGCCTTTTTCTTTAATCTACAGCTTTTTAAATCTTTTTCAAATTGATTTTAAAAGTTTGGCACTTGGAGAAGAAGCTGAGTGCTGAGCACAGAACCCACTTTTTGGCTAAAGTTTAAGATTTTCTTGAATTATTTTTAGCAGTTTCTTGCTTGTAGACTTCATGAAATCACGCACCCCATCCGATAGCTAGCCATCTTTCTGCTGAACGACTAAGTGAACGTGGTTACTCGTGATCACATTGCCAAAAAAGATAAATGCCCTTTGCCTTTCT
>JBBQDY010000585.1:0-1812 GCA_038320155.1 Cytophagales bacterium | reverse complement strand
ATATGAACTATACAGAAAATTATAGAGGAATCAAGATCGATGTTCAAACCCACCACGTGGATGTGAGCGATGATGTACAGCAAGAAATCAGAAACAACATCGATAAGATTTCGCGCTATACCAATGACATTAATTTCATAGATGTTTACTTCAAATCCGAAGGTTCGGGAAATAACATAATCAGTATTGTTGGCATGCGCGTGGCAATACCCGGCCCAGACACATTCGCAGAAGACAAAGGAGATAATTGGATCCCGCTGCTAAAATCTGTGACTGAAAAAATCATCGCACAGTTGAAGAAAACCAATGATTAGTGATGGAAATCCTGCTTAAAACCAACTGAAATCTAGCAAATTAACTTTATGAAGTAATTTTGCAAACAGCTGGTTAGTTAGTCCAAAATCAAAAAAGGGTCATAGATATTTTTACAAGTTGTCGAGTTGAGGCGTTTATAGATCATAAAAAATTGACTTCGATTGATCTTCTAATAAATCCCAGAAGTGTCTCTTGGTTTGTTTATTCCGATAATTAAATGGGCTGATTACATGAAATGAAATCCACCTTTTACCAATTTTTGGTCGGCTTCTGAAAACTTAGTACCTGTTAAAATCTCAATATTGACATGCCCAAATTTCCCTAATTGAACTTCTATTTTTTGCAAGCAAAATCCGTTTTCTTTCTTTTCGAGAAGAACCAAAACATACATTTTACCATCGGATTCCACTGCCACAGGTTGGGGTAAAGCAACCCCCTTATTGGGGTCTTTTTAGACTGTTAATTCGACAAAAAAATAATAGAAAAAAGCTACCTGTATTCAGTGATGATTTTGAATTTTGAAGGTTTAAAGCTACTCCATAAAATATCTTTAATAGATCAAAAGTAATTCTTGCGGCGTCTCGATTTAAGCTTATGCGAACTTGCTGAGCCGTTCTCCTTTTCGGCAGACACCACCCCAACCATACTATCAGCAGTGCCATAATAGAGCAGCCATTTTCCTTCGAAATAGACCAAACCTTCCAAAAAAGTCGTACCCTCTGGGTATTGCCCTGATTTTTCAAATGAGAGCGTAGGTTGAATAAAAGGAGCTTCTACCCGATCTAAAAGTTTCCAAGGTTCGGTCGCAGAGAAAAGTGCCTGTCCGCCAGTATAAACCCTGTTTCCTAAGTTTTTGACACCTACTTGCTGAGAGTTTCCAGCATTATAAAGAACTACAATTCCGTCTTCGGTCAAAACCGGCGGAGGTCCAGCCTCTACCAACCACGAATCAAAATACCCTGGTCTGGGACTCAAAACTGGTACTCGATTTCCTTCATGATTTTCTACCGGCTGCCAATGAATCAAATCTTCGGAAGTAGCGAGCCAAATATGAGGCACTCCATAATACATCCAATATTTTCCATCGATTTTAGCCGCTGTTAACTTTCCGTTTTTCAGTTCTGTGACGATTGCCCCAGATTTGGATTCTGTGTTGTGGTATTTCCCTTCTTTCCAATCTTTGAAAATCGGACCGTGTTTTTCCCATTTCCGGAGATCTTTTGAAGTGGCGACGGCAAGTCTTGGCACATCTCGATTCCATTGGGTGTAAGTCAGGACGTATACTCCTTCTTTGGTTTCTACGATTCGAGGATCCTCTGTACCTCCAGTCCATTCGAATTCCTTCTGATTATCTTCTTTCGGGTAAAAAATCGGTTCCGACTCTCGCTCAAAAGAAAAACCGTCTTTTGAAGTAGCTAACCCTATCCTCGAGGTATGTCCACCGATTTCCTTTTCTCCCAGTTTTTCTTCCGCACGATAGAGCACATGTACTTTACC
>JBBQDY010000584.1:0-1822 GCA_038320155.1 Cytophagales bacterium | reverse complement strand
AGAAACGTATGCGATGACAATTCCAAAGACAATGTTGAATTGATAAAGTGCAACGAGAAGTCCTCTGTTTTTTGCCGGGGCAATCTCAGAAATATACATCGGTGCCACTACTGAGGAAGCACCAACTCCCAATCCTCCGATAAATCTAAAAATGGTAAACGAAGTCACATCCCAAGCCATGGCAGAACCAAATGCAGAAATGAAATAAAGCAAGCCTATCCAAAGCAGGCTATTCTTTCGACCAAATCGATCTGCTGGAAATCCACCAAACAGCGCTCCGATGACTGTACCATAAAGAGCCGAAGCAATCGCAAGACCGTGCAACCAATCGCTCAACTGCCAGACTTCCTGAATATCCCGCTCAGCACCAGAGATGACAGCAGTGTCAAAGCCAAACAAAAAGCCGCCAAGTGCGGCTGTGATGGAGACGAAAAACGCGTAATTTTTTGAAGACATGGATTTTGGGTGGTTAATCTATCGCTAAACTAACCAGATCCCGAATATTATAAAATCTTGAAGAAGAAATCTCCATGTTTGAAAGATTAGACAAAGCTTCCGAACAAACCACTAATTCCCTTTTCTCAATTTTCTTAACAGTAAGGTGATGCAATCAAGGGTATTTTTTGAGGAGGCCTTTGGAGATGTTTCTAATATTTATTGGTTCGTGGTTGAAGGTACATTCCTGACTTTTATTAATTCTTTTGAACTCCATTTTTTGAAAGAAACAATTCAACAATCACCAAATATTATTTCGTTTTCTTAGGACTAGCTGAGGGCCATCTTTATCGAATTCCGTATATTCGCAAAGCAATTCTAAAATTGGATTCTGGCTTTGAATTCCATTTTCTTTACCAACTAGATTTACCCAAATCAATGACTACTACACAAGAGATTTACAAACCCAAAAACCATATCCGAATCGTCACAGCAGCCTCACTTTTTGATGGACATGATGCTGCGATTAACATCATGCGCCGAATCATCCAAGCTACCGGCTGTGAAGTGATTCACCTTGGACATAATCGATCCGTTCAGGAAATCGTTGATTGTGCGATTCAGGAGGATGTTCAGGCGATTGCGATCACTTCTTACCAAGGTGGTCACGTAGAATTTTTCAAATACATGTATGATTTGCTTCGCGAAAATGGAGCGGGGCATGTGAAGATTTTCGGAGGAGGTGGTGGAACCATTCTTCCTGAAGAGATCAAAGAACTTCATGCGTATGGAATCAATAGAATCTATGCACCCGATGATGGGCGAGCGCTTGGGCTTCAAGGAATGATCAATGATTTAGTTAAGCAGTGCGACTTTGCGATTGGTGATGAATTACCTGAGGGATTTCTTCTAGACAAATCTCATAAGGAGCTTGTGGGTCGAGCGATTTCAGCTTTTGAGAATTTCCCAGAAAATTCAACCGCACTTTTGACCAAAGTCCGAGCAGACAGTAAATTATCGGAGGTCCCAGTTTTGGGAATCACAGGAACTGGAGGAGCTGGTAAATCTTCCTTGGTTGATGAATTGGTTCGTCGATTTATTATGGATTTTGATGATAAAACGCTTGCCATTATTTCTGTGGATCCGTCAAAGCGGAAGACTGGTGGAGCACTCTTGGGAGATCGAATTCGAATGAACGCCATACACCACCCTCGGGTTTACATGCGCTCTTTGGCAACTCGACAGTCCAATCTCGCCCTTTCCAAATATGTGCAGGATGCGGTGGATACAGTAAAGGCTGCCGGTTTTGATATGGTGATTTTGGAGACTTCTGGAATCGGGCAATCCGATACGGAAATCATCGAACACTCTGACTTATCGCTATATG
>JBBQDY010000583.1:0-1826 GCA_038320155.1 Cytophagales bacterium | reverse complement strand
CTTACCAGTGGGATTGATGCCTGGCTGAAACGGGTGGATTATCCCATTATTGATCGATGGTACCAAAAGCATGTCGATGGCGGAAGCTATCACAAGGATGATGGCGAAGGCTATGATCCCTACCACGTCGGAGACAGTCGTGGAATCGGCGGAATCGGGGTTCTCTTAGACGACTCCTTCTATGTTTCAAAAAACTTCATCACTTACAAAATTCTCACAACAGGAAAGCTCAGGACAATCTTTGAACTGACCTATGCACCTTGGCAGGCTGGAAAAGCAACGATCCAAGAATCTAAGATCATCTCAATTGATAGAGGAAGCCAATTCTTCAAAATGGAAATAGAGTTGAGCAGCTCTGAAAAAATCCCAAACGTAACTGCCGGCATTACCTTGCATGAAGGAAAAGGAGTCACTGATCTTAACCGCGATCAAGGTTGGTTTAGCTACTGGGAAACGATCGATGATGCAGGGCTTGGAACCGGTCTGGTGATCGCTCCTAAATTGATCAAATCATCCTTTGAAAAACGAACTTCCAAAAAAGATCAAAGCCATCTATTTGTCAGTTTTGATCCTACAAAAATGATAAGCTACTATGCCGGATTTGCTTGGCAGAAAGCAGGGGAGATCCAGACCAAAGAAGAATGGACAAAGCACCTGTTGGAATTTAGCCAAAAGGTAGATAGTCCTTTGAGGGTCAAATTGGCACTCAAATAAATCCATTAGAAACGAATATAAATTTGAATTCGAGACGAAATGTCTGGAATCACAAACCCAAAACCATGAAAAAAGCCACATTTGATATCCGATTCGCTGTTCACCACAGGGAATTTAAAAATATGGATACCACCGCCCTTCGGGAAAATTTTTTGATGAAAAACTTATTCCAAATTGACCAAGTCACGCTGGTGTATGCACATTACGATCGACTGATTATCGGGGCAACAGTACCGGTGAATCATCCTGTAAGATTGGAGACTATTGATCCGCTCAAATCCGAATACTTCCTGGAAAGAAGAGAATTGGGAATCATCAATATCGGAGGCAAAGGTGAGGTAGTAGCAGATGGAGTTCATTATAGCTTAGAAAACAAAGAGGCACTTTACTTGGGAAAGGGAACCAAAGAAGTGACCTTTTTACCAGGAGATCAATCAGCTCCTCCGAACTTTTATTTCAATTCTGCTCCTGCGCATTCGGCTTTCCCTTCCAAAAAAATCGCTGCTTCGGATGCTGAAATAGTAGAAACTGGGGCGATGGAGCAAGCGAATCACCGGATAATCCGGAAACTAATCGTGAACAGTCTGGTAGAAACTTGCCAACTTCAGATGGGTTTGACCGAGTTGAAAACCGGAAGTGTCTGGAATACCATGCCAGCTCACACGCACGATCGCAGGATGGAGGCTTATTTATATTTTGATTTGGCTCCAGAGCAGATGGTCTGTCATTTTATAGGCGAGCCGGATGAGACACGACATATCTGGATGAAAAGTCATCAGGCTGTTTTATCCCCACCTTGGTCCATCCATAGCGGTGCCGGCACAAGCAATTATTCGTTCATCTGGGGAATGGCAGGAGAGAACCTGGATTATGGAGACATGGACGTAGTCAAAGTAACTGATTTGAAATAAGCGATGAAAAACCTATTTGACTTAAGTGGAAAACGAGCACTGATTACCGGAGGAACTCACGGCTTGGGAATGGCTATGGCAAAAGGCCTAGGAAATGCAGGCGCAGAATTACTAATCAATGGTCATTCGCCGGCAAAGCTAGAAGCGGCCCTCGAAGAATATCGAAATGAAGGCTTGAATGCCAAAGGATTTCTATTTGAT
>JBBQDY010000582.1:0-1826 GCA_038320155.1 Cytophagales bacterium | reverse complement strand
TCAAAAGAATTAATAAAAGTCAGGAATGTACCTTCAACCACGAACCAATAAATATTAGAAACATCTCCAAAGGCCTCCTCAAAAAATACCCTTGATTGCATCACCTTACTGTTAAGAAAATTGAGAAAAGGGAATTAGTGTTTTGTTCGGAAGCTTTGTCTAATCTTTCAAACATGGA
Source organism: Cytophagales bacterium (assembly GCA_038320155.1). GTDB lineage: Bacteria > Bacteroidota > Bacteroidia > Cytophagales > Cyclobacteriaceae > Algoriphagus. Next base: position 1,648 of record JBBQDY010000582.1, on the reverse strand, counting down.
GATTTCTTCTTCAAGATTTTATAATATTCGGGATCTGGTTAGTTTAGCGATAGATTAACCACCCCTCATCCATGTCTTCAAAAAATTACGCGTTTTTCGTCTCCATCACAGCCGCACTTGGCGGTTTTCTGTTTGGCTTTGACACTGCCGTCATCTCTGGTGCTGAGCGAGATATTCAGGACGTTTGGCAGCTGAGCGATTGGTTGCATGGTCTGGCAATAGCATCTGCACTTTACGGCACAGTTATCGGAGCGCTGTTTGGTGGATTTCCTGCAGATCGATTTGGTCGAAAGAACAGCCTACTATGGATAGGCTTGCTTTATTTCATTTCTGCTTTTGGTTCTGCCATGGCCTGGGATGTGACTTCATTTACGATTTTTAGATTCATCGGAGGATTGGGCGTTGGTGCTTCCTCTGTAGTAGCACCGATGTATATTTCTGAGATTGCCCCGGCAAAAAACAGAGGACTTCTCGTTGCCCTTTATCAATTCAACATTGTCTTTGGAATTGTCATCGCATACGTTTCTAATTATCTGATTGGAACCGCTGAGCTTGCTCAACAATGGCGCTGGATGCTAGGCGTGGAAGCTATTCCTGCACTGATTTACTCTGTGATGATTTTTAGAATTCCTGAAAGTCCGAGATGGCTTATCGGAAAACGAAATGATGTAGCACAGGCAAGGGCCATTCTTACTAGAACTGATCCTGAAGGTGTCGAGGAAGCTATTCGTCTGGCTATAGAGGAGGAAAAGAAAATCAAACAGAAAGGTAGTTTCTCAGCCATTTTTGCAAAACGGTTTTTACCGACTACGACTTTGGCAATAATGATCGCCTTTTTCAATCAAGTCTCGGGGATCAATGCCATTATCTACTTTGCCCCAAGGATTTTTGAGATGGCTGGAATCTCAACAGAAAATGCGTTGATCTCAACCATTGGGATCGGGATAGTTAATCTTATCGGAACATTCTTTGGTTTATATTTAATTGATCGAATTGGCCGAAAGAAGCTGATGTATATCGGCTCATTCGGGTACATCATCTCACTTTCCCTGATGGCTTACAATTTTCTTGGCCCAGGCATTTCAACCTTTTGGTTACCGATTTTTGTCTTTGGATTTATTACCTCCCACGCTATCGGTCAGGGATCGGTGATTTGGGTATTTATTTCTGAAATGTTCCCAAACGACCTTAGGGCATATGGTCAATCCATCGGTTCGTTTACGCATTGGATTCTTGCCGCTTTGATAGCAAACGTATTTCCATTCTTCGCCAACCAATTTGGGCCTGGCTACATCTTCGCTTTCTTTGCACTGATGATGGTCTGGCAGCTTCTATGGGTTCGTTTTAAAATGCCTGAGACAAAAGGAAGATCCTTGGAAGAAATCCATCAAAACATTCATTAATTCATGAAAAGCAAGGTTGTAATATTTGGAGAAATGCTTTGGGACTGCTTGCCTTCGGGAGCAGTTCCGGGCGGCGCACCGATGAATGTAGCGTTGAATCTTCATCAATTAGGATTGGATTCCAATTTGATTTCTGCTGTTGGAAAAGATAGTGAAGGGAAAAAGCTTTTAGACTTTTTGAAGACCTTTGAACTTCCATTGAACTTGATTCAAGAAAATTCGAATCATGAAACCTCCAAAGTATT
>JBBQDY010000581.1:0-1835 GCA_038320155.1 Cytophagales bacterium | reverse complement strand
TTTGACTTCACATCCTTGATATAATTAGTAAAGGCATCCATCATGATTCCTTGTAGATCGGCATATTGCCTTAAAAATCTTGGTTTGAATTCTTGAGTGATTCCTAGCATATCATGCATCACGAGCACCTGGCCATCTACTCCTCCGCCTGCACCAATTCCGATCACTGGAATGGAAATCGTCTGAGCAACTTTAGTAGCTAATTCCGCGGGGATCTTTTCCAAAACAATCGCAAAGCATCCACAGGCCTCCAGGATTTTTGCATCTTCTATCAGTTTATTCGCTTCTGCCTCTTCCTTTGCTCGGACGGTATAGGTTCCGAATTTGTAGATGGATTGAGGTGTCAAGCCCAGATGTCCCATAACTGGAACTCCAGCACTTAATATTCGGACCACAGATTCTTTTATTTCTGAACCGCCTTCGACTTTGACCGCATGGGCACCTGACTCTTTCATAATTCGTATCGCCGATCGCAAAGCTTCAGAGCTATTGCCCTGATAATTTCCAAAAGGAATATCCACCACGATAAATGATCGTTTGATAGCTCTTACGACCGCCGAAGCATGGTAAATCATTTGATCTAAGGTAATCGGAAGCGTAGTCTCATGACCTGCCATCACATTGGAAGCTGAGTCGCCCACTAAAATGATATCGATACCCGCTGCATCTACAATCTTCGCCATCGAATAATCATAGGCAGTAAGCATGGAGATCTTCTCCCCTCGATCCTTCATTTCTTGAAGAATATGGGTGGTTATTCGTTTGATATTCGCTGAGGAATGGACTGACATGGCTTTATCGGAGGTGAACTGAGTAATTGTTTTCGGAAGAAAAATCTACTCGAATATGCTCATTCAATGTAGTAGAAAGCTCATATCCAGTATAATCTGGTCGAATCGGGAATAAACCATGGCTTCGGTTGACCAACACAGCCACTTCCATCTTATACAACTCGACGTCCAAAAATGGCTTCATCGCGTAGGCAAGTGTCTTTCCTGTATTCAAAACATCGTCAACAATTAGTAGCGTTTTCCCTCCCAGCTCAATAGGGCTCGAAAGCTCCACCTCGGATTTTGCCAGGTTTGATTTGTCCAACAGAATTTCAACTTCCTCAACTTTTAAATTTGAAATAGCTTGTAATTCCGTTGCCAAGAGACCCGCAAGAGTCATTCCCATACCTGAGATTCCTGCAAAAACGACTGCGCCCGAACCTAGATTACGTTCGTAAATCTCATACGCCATTCGGGTAATTTTCTTTTTAATCTGATTGTGATTGAGTACTTCGCTCATGTTTTTTCTAAAAATGAAAATTAAGTATTTATGACCGGATTCAAAATTTAATCCAGCCGCTATCTCCGGTTATCCTCCTCATTTAGGATATTCAAATAGCTTTCGTAGCGATAAGGATGGATGTAGCCTTCTTCCATTTTTTTCAGAACCGCACATCCTGGCTCATTCACATGCTGGCAGTTATTGTATTTGCACTGACCGAGGAAGTTTCGCATTTCAGGGAAATAATGAGATAATTCAAAATCATCCACATCCAAAATCCCAAACTCCTTGATTCCCGGAGTATCGATCAGACTTCCCTCATATTCCAAAGGGAAAAGCTCAGCAAATGTGGTCGTATGAACTCCCTTGTCACTGAATGAGGAAATCTCCTTTGTACTCTGAGCAGCTTCAGGAATCAAAGCATTCAATAAAGTAGATTTCCCAACCCCAGAATGACCAGAGATCAGAGTGGTCTTGTTCGCTAAAATGGGTTGGAAAAGTTGCTTAGGGTTTTCAGTAAAAAGGGCAGACACTTCGATTACTTTATAGCCAAGCGGCTCATA
>JBBQDY010000580.1:0-1844 GCA_038320155.1 Cytophagales bacterium | reverse complement strand
GGTGCAGTATCTGAAGCATGGGATGAGCCATTAACTGACACCCAAGTATTGGGAATCGCTTCATTGTTTTTGGCATAATAAAAATAATAGTAGAGTTGGGTGGTTAAATGTCGTTTCCGAAAGGAGACGGCATTTTTTTTTAGGGAGAAATCCGATACAAGTGAAGCGTTGATATCTGTGGTCTATACGCCAAATCTGGATGCTCAAAATCCTTCCAGTAGCTCATCCCAATTTTTTTCATCACTTGAGTAGAGGCTATATTTCCGATAGAAGCCATGGAAAGGACTTCAGAAATCTCCAGTTCTCTCGAGAAGTCAAGACACTTTATAGCCCCTTCTGTCGCATAGCCCTGGTTCCAATATCGCTTGTCCAGTCGCCAACCGATATCCACGCAAGGCGTGAAATCTGCTTCAAAAGTCTTCCAGCCCAGTCCAATCATCCCCACGAATTCTCCGGTTTTTAGGAGCTCGACTGCAAAGTAGCAATAGCCTCTGTCTTCGTACATTTTATTCATTCGATCCATCGTGGCTTGAGATTCCTCAGTTGATAGCGGCTTTTCGAAGTAGCGCATGGTTTCGGCATCCGCATTCATAGCGGAAAACTCAGGAAGATCTTTTTCCTGCCAAAGTCGAAAACCAAGTCGCTCAGAGCTGAAAAGTAGGGATGGATTCATTCGGGAATTTAAGGTTTTCTTAAAAAATTTGGCCCGGGATGTATGGCCGGAAGCGAGAATTTCAGCTTTACCCGATCTCTACCGAAGAACTTTGTATACACACCTCTCCTCGTGAGGAACAGCGACTCTTGGAGCAACGACTGATTTTTGGATTTTATCCAGAGGTGATTAATCACCCTACTGATGCTCAAGAAGCACTGCAGGAAATTAGTAGTAGCTATTTATATAAAGATATTTTGAGTTTAGCGGAGGTTCGTAAACCTGCCATCTTACAGAAATTGTTGCTTGCCTTGGCACTTCAGGTTGGTTCAGAAGTTACTTTCAACGACTTGGGAAACACCGTAGGAATCGATAAAGAAACCGCTGAGAAGTATTTGGATCTACTGGAAAAGGCATTTGTGATTTTCCGACTGAATTCGTTTAGCAGAAATATGCGACGTGAGATTAAGAAAAGTAGGAAGATCTATTTTTGGGACAATGGAGTTCGCAATACAATCATCAACAACTTCAATTCACTGGATCTGCGGACAGACAAAGGAGCACTTTGGGAGAATTTTCTGATCAGTGAGCGGATGAAATATCTGAGCTATCATCACATTTATTCCAACGTCTATTTTTGGCGAACTACTACAGGAAAGGAAATTGATTGGTTGGAGGAGCGCGAAGGAAAACTCTTTGCTTTTGAAGCCAAGTGGAACCCAGAGCGAAGGGCTAAACTTCCCTTGGGTTTTGAGGAAGCTTATCCCAACACCGAGTTTCGGGTGGTTCACCGAGAGAATTATTTGGAGATATTGCGAAGCTAATTATCTGGATGAATCAGCTGTTTGATTACTTTTTCTCGGTTAGGCATGGAGGTGCTTTTTTAGCTTTTTATCCCAGTCATCCGGTACTAGAGACAAGGTATGCTTTTGATTTGCTTTGACAGGAACCACTCATTTTCAATTTTTCAATTTTAAATTCCTCAAGTAGCCACTCCATTAAATGGATTAAACCGTCTTCTCCCAATGCCCATTCCCACGGCTCGGCAAACGCTTTTTTCACCGAATTTCCCATTGATTTTGTCCAAAGCCTGATACAGGTTGATCTGCTCTTGAGTGTCTTCGAAGAGTTTGATCTGATAGTTGCCATAGACCAGGCTGCTGAAGCGCACACCGATCAGTCGGATCAGCAT
>JBBQDY010000579.1:0-1858 GCA_038320155.1 Cytophagales bacterium | reverse complement strand
GCGCCAAATAGGAAATAGCTTTACGCTATCAAATCAGTTCCAAATCAAAATACCCTATTATGCCTCATACTGCCAGTCAACACAGTTTTCACATCCCGGTTATGGGCCTTGGCTATACTGTTGATACACCGGTAAAAGTTGCCAAATTCGGCATTTCCAGTGTCGTCTCAATTATGGATGACCACCTTTTGGAAGATATGAGGAGACTGTATTGCCGCAAAAATCAACTGGATTACCTTGAAATCAAACCCGATTCGATAGATTCCCGAAGCAAGAGAATCACCGCATATTTGGATCTAATTAGCCAACTGGTAGCAGACCAACTAGAATATCTAAAACAATGTGATTGGAGTAATGACCCTCAATTTGCGAATTACCTTACTTTGATCCCCAAAAAGCATACGGTTCACAACTTGTTGTCGCTTTATTTTAATGCAGCAGAGCTAGATAAAGTTGATTTAGCCACTTTGATTAAGTCTGCAATTGTACCGGGTAGAATCGATGTCAATATCATGACAAAGGTGGACAAACTAAATTACGACAAGGACGGCAACTTGCTCCCAAGAGAATATTCCGATGCGCTATCGGCTTTGAAAGGCTTTGCAAAAAGTAAGGTGAATGGCTCAGTTGTCTTTTCTGCGGGGATGAATCCAGCACTTTACGGATACGCGGAAAATTTCGACTGCTTCTTTCCTGAACATTCGGGCAAAATTCAAAAGGGAATTATCCTGAAAGTAAGTGACTATCGGTCTGCGCTGATTCAAGGAAGATTTCTCGCTAAAAAAGGGCTTTTTGTTTCAGAATTCAGAATCGAATCCGGACTTAATTGTGGCGGACATGCTTTCGCAACGGATGGATTCTTGATTGGTGCAATACTGGAGGAATTCAAAACCAATCGTAAAGAGCTTTATGAAACAATTTTCAGCACTTGTCAGCAGGCTCTTGCACTGCAACTCAAAAACCCCCTTTGCTCCTCTCAGGAAATGAAAATCACGTATCAAGGTGGAATTGGAACGCATGCGGAGGATTCTTTTTTGAAGGAATACTACCAGTTGGACGGAACTGGCTGGGGTAGTCCTTTCCTTCTAGTTCCAGAAGCTACAGCGGTGGATTTAGATACATTGGATCGGATCTTGAAATCAAAGAAATCGGATTATTTCCTCAGCTATGCTTCGCCTTTGGGAGTACCGTTTCACAATTTGAGAAATTCAAGCGGCGAGGAACAACGCAAAGGTCGGATTGAAAAAAACCAGCCTGGTTCGCCTTGTTACAAGAAATTTTTGGCATTAAACACCGAATTCACCGAAAAACCAATCTGCACCGCTTCTCGACAATATCAAGATCTTAAAGTAAAGGCGATGGCTACCCAAAATGTAGCGAAAACAGAACTTGGTAGAATTCAAGAAAAGGATTGTCTCTGCGAAGGCCTGAGCGCACCGGGAATCCTATCGGTCGGAGGCACGCCCAGAAGAAATCTTTTCGCTGTGACGATCTGCCCAGGGCCAAATCTCGCCTACTTCAAGAATACATATTCACTTAAGGAAATGATAGATCATATTTATGGTAAAATCAGCCTGAAGCTCGACCCTGATCGACCGCATGTCTTTGTAAAAGAACTTCAACTCTATGTGAGCTATTTCAAAAATGAAATTGAACAGTCGATCAAGGAGGGAACCGCCAAAAATCAAAAAAAATTGGACAAATTTCGGGAGAATCTGATTGAAGGGATCGCTTATTATCAGGACTTGGTAAACCATGTCAGCATAGATTCAAATGATCTAATTCAGAAAATGAAATCTCAATTTTCACAACTCAAATCAGAAATTGAATCCTTTTCAAAGGAAATTTCTTTCGAAGG
>JBBQDY010000578.1:0-1858 GCA_038320155.1 Cytophagales bacterium | reverse complement strand
GATACGCCATCCCGTCTCGCCCGAAGCTTAGTTTGCTGGAGTTTCCATTCCTCTACATCCATGGAGAGTACTTTTCCCTTATTCTGCATTATTGCAGCGATGTGAAGTGATTTGCCACCGGCACCGGCGCAAGCATCGATTACGCGCATTCCCGGCTCTAATGCCAAAGCTGCGGCAACCAACTGTGAGGAGGCGTCCTGAACTTCGAATAAGCCTTCTTTGAAAGCTGGATGACGAAACACATTAGTTCGCTCATCCAAGATCAATGCATCAGGATAACCTTTGATGATGTGTGTAGAAATGTTGTCTTCTGCCAGACGATTTTTTAATCGTTCTCTGGTCGTTTTTAGCGTGTTTACCCGTAAAACCACTTGAGCTTCTTGGTTCAAAGAATGAATTTCAGCTTCCCATTTCTCACCCAGTTCTTTTTTGCCCATTTCAAAAAGCCAATCCGGAACAGATTCGAGCTTTGCGGGATCATCTAGTTTCTCGTATTTTTCTTTGAGTTTGTCAGCATTGATTCGTGCAAACTCCTCCCAAGGCGGAAGCGAATGTCCCTGCATCAGCCAGTAGGTGCCGAAGAGGTCATAATAATCTTTGGAAGGGCTCAAATAGTTGATCAATCTCCACCAGCGAACCATCTCGTAAGTCGTCTCCGCGATGAATGAACGATCTCGTGCTCCCCATTTTGGGTTTGATTTTAGCGTGCGCTCGATGACTTTATCGGCGTATTGTCCTTCTTCAAAAATTGCTTGTAAAGCGGTATGCACTCCGCGGATGGTATTGTTGTGTAGCTTCATGGAAATAATATTCTCCACAAAGGTAGTTTTTCTTTCTGAGTGTTCGGATTTCCGGGATTAAAAGGGAGTAAAGACCAGTCCAAATCTGATTCCATCTCGGGATACCGCTGAGCCGAAATCTGTGAAATTTCCATAAAATGATTGGAAGGAAGCATCGTAAGGATTAGGTTCAATATTAGTGAGGTTCGGATTTGGATCAGTGATTTCTTGGAGCCGAAGTTCGAGCAGGTTCGCTCTGATTTCCATCTTCAGCCAGTTATTAGCCTGATAGGCAAATGCGAGATCAAGTCCAGTTCTCCAATTTAATTCTGAAAAAGGTTCAATGCGAGGATTTGCAATGCTGAAGCAAGTTGGACAAGAAAATATTTGAAAATAGCGCTCAATATTGCCTTCATCTCCAGATTCGCGCATGCTGTAGAAGGTTAAATTGAAAGAAAATTTATCACCTAGGGCGAAGTCGCGACGGGCAAATGCACCTATTCCAAAAAGGTTGTTGGTAGTGGCTTGATTATATAATTTTGGTCGGCTCACTGCGGTATTGCCTAACAAATCAAAGGTTTGATAAGCTCCAAAGCCTTCGTCAATTCGATACTTTTGAAAATTGGTGATCAAACCAATAGACCACTTTTCATTGAATTGATATCCGATCATCGGTCGAATGCTTCTGGAAAATTCGGAGTCAAAATCAGTTGAAACTCCTCCTTTCACGCTCTTCTGCCAATAACTTCCATCGATTCCAATCCAAATTTTAGAGTCTGATTGTGCAAAAGCATTTGCCGAAAAAAGCAAGATGAGGGTCAGAATGTATAATTTTTTCATAGAGGTAGATTTAGGTTTGTTATTTTTACGGACATCAGCATCAAATGATCTATAACCATGTCCACTTTTTCAGATTTAGTTAAAAAACTTTCTTCGCAGCTTGAAATCTATGATTATCAAGAAGCTGAAAGTCTAGTTAATTGGCTCTTGGAGCATCATCTAGGTTTGAGAAGAGTAGATATGATACATTTCTTGGAGGAAAATGATTTGCCACAAAAGCTTTGGGAAGATTTTGATCG
>JBBQDY010000577.1:0-1862 GCA_038320155.1 Cytophagales bacterium | reverse complement strand
ATCGTTGTAGATGAGTTCCGCGCCATAGCTTACAAAGCTTTCCTTTTGAATATTTTTCACAAAATCAGCATTCGCCGAATAGGCTTGTACTTTTTCAGTCCTTGTATTCTGGTTTAGGTTTCCAGTTCTTCTATCGATTCTGCTTTCTTCAAAATATTGCTGTGCGATCTTAATATCAACCTGGTCAAATAGTTTGGACTCACTTCGATGACTGATCCCGAAATTATTCATCATCCAGATTTGTGGACCATAAGCCCAAACTGCAAAACGTAAACCTGAACTCCCAGATTCGATCAATCGATCATATCTCGGGACATAGCCAGTTTGACTGTAGTGAAATCCATAACTTAATTCGGTTTGCTCTGAGGCTTTGAATTTTATCTTTTGCATGACGTTGAATTGGTCATAGCCACTAGGAAGTTGAACTTCTGGATCGGGGTTTGAAATTGGAGTGTCAACTCCATCTCGCAAATCAATATAAAATGGTCTTAAATATTCTGAAGGGCCAAAGCCACCCATTCTTAGATCGCCGAAATCAAAACGGGTGAAACTTGTCAATAAAGCCCATTTTTTAGACTCAAAAGCTACGTGAGCATGACCGGTAAATTCATTGTTGGCTGAGCCAAAACGAGAACTCAGGGTACCAGACCATTTGTTCTGAGTAGAGAAATTCGGATCCAATGTTTGGAAAGCCATTACTCCACCAATCGCATCACTTCCATACATCACTGAACCAGGCCCAAACAGAATCTCTGTGGATGCCAGAGCAAATGGATCAAGTGAAATCACATTGTGGAGATTACCACTTCTGAAAATTGCGGTATTCATTCGGACACCGTCTACCGAATAAAGCAATCGATTGGCGGAGAAACCCCGAATCATTGGGCTACCGCCGCCCTGTTGACTTTTTTGAACAAATAATTCTCCGCTACTTCCCAACCAATCCGCAGTATTCGCGGGATTTCTCAAGAGTAAGTTCTCAGCTTCTAAAACAGACACTTTTGAGGATATATCTTGGCTATTCTGTCTCCAGCGAGATGCAGAGACTACCGCTTGATCTAAGGTTAGCAAGCCAGGAATCATTTCGATCAAATAGTCCATGGCTTTCATTTCTGAAAGTGTCAACTGCAGCGATTGATACCCGAGTAGTTCCAGGTAGATTTTTTCTTCAAGTCTCAAACTGCCGATGTCAGCTTTTCCTTCAGTATCAGTTAGTCTAAAATTGGCAGGGGAGGTGGTATAAATAATTACTCCCGGGAGACTTTGCTGAGTTTCAGAATCAATGATCCGGATTTCTTGGGAATAGGAAAATGCGATGAATAAAAAGGTCAATAGAACTAGACCGGTTGATTTCATGAGAATTTTATGCTGGGATTGGAAATCAAATTAAATGGATAATTATTATACCAAGCTGGGTTTTTGTTTAAATGGCGTTTGGCATTTTATGTTTGATAGAGTTTAGCTGTTGTCAAAATCTTTCTGAAACAAATGCCCTAATCAAATTAACCGCTCGATCCGTCTAGTTTAGTGATATAAATCACCTTGAAAACAATTTAAATCAAGAAACTTTGCTCGATTAAGATATAATTTCAGAAAATGCCTTTTGGATTTATTCAATCCAAGAAATCCATTAGATTTTATCCCGTTTAACTTTACAGAAATGAATATTTCAGAACTCCAGGCCTTACTTCCCAACTTTACCGATCCAAAATTACTTCTCTCGCTATTGGATAAGGGGCAAATCATGCAGGTCGAGCCTGGAAAGATCCTGATGGAACCAGGTCAATTCGTGAAGATGGTACCAATTGTATTAGAAGGTGCCATCAAAATTTTAAGAATGGATGAAGAGGGGAAAGAGCTTT
>JBBQDY010000576.1:0-1875 GCA_038320155.1 Cytophagales bacterium | reverse complement strand
AGCACATCAGGAAGCTTTAAATAGCCAAATGGAGCAAGATAAATTCATTCAGGCCATGGAAAAATTGAATCGGCAAAAAATAGTCGTCAAGCATCCAGTTCAGTTTACGCCCTTTTCCTTTCCGATTATGGTCGATCGATTAAATCGAACTTCAATCTCATCTGAAAGTATCGAAGATCGAGTAGCAAAGATTCAGGCGCAGTTTGCGATTCAGGATTAAGTCTATTTTGCCTTAATCCAGATAAAATTTTCGGTATCCTGTTGGTAAAAAACAACTAATCCTAGTTTTACCTCTTGGTAATTAATTGCAAAAGAAGAGTAAGCTACCTCTTGATGTTTCGTCCAATTGAGTCCTCCATCCAGAGTCGTAACGAATGTATTGGTACATGGAGCATTAAAGAGACAGCCTTCATTGAGAAGAATTCCTGATCCCTTATTCTCATCGGTAGTTAAAACAAAAACCCTTTTCGGACTTAGTTCCTTCGGAGTTTGATTTAGCCCATCTACCATCAAAGTTTGATCAAACTGAATATCAAAATATCGATTCTGTGCTACAGGATAAAATCCACCGGATATCCCCGGAGTGCAGGAGGTAAATTTCTGCCAAGAATTGCCACCATTAAGTGTACGATATTCTGCTCCGGAGAAAGATAATATGAAGCCAAGATCTTTAGTCTTCCAGAGAATTTTTTGAGCAGCGATTCCCGTTAAATCTACTTCAAGATTTGGTATCCAAGTTTTACCAGCATCGGAGGTTTTGAACAATTGATACAGCCACTGTTCATTTTTCCAATAAAATCCCAAGGCAAATCCTTCATTTACAGAAGTAAAGCTCAATTCAGTTAAAATTAAATTTCCCAAAGGAGTTTCAGTCCAATTTGTGCCTCCATCTTCAGTTTTGAAAAGCTTCATTGTCTTTTGACCTAAAGAACCTCTTTGATCAAGACCATACCAAAGGTGATTTTCATCGAAAGCAGAAAAGCTCGAATATAGATCAGGTTGAAAAAAAGAAGTAATTGCATTGAAAGACTTTCCTCCATCTGTGGTTTTCAGTACCAAATTCCCAAATGAAAATCCAACTTTATCCGTCAAAAAATCAAAGTCCTTGACATTCATCTGAAATGGAGAATCAGCTTCAATAATTTCCCAGTCTGTACTTTCAGAAACTCTTTCTTCCGAATCCCCATCGAGTGAACAGCTAGATAAAATAAAGAGTAGAAAAAACAATTTTCGCTTCATATTCAGTGAAATCGTGAAACTAAAGTTACACTAAATTCATATTTCTTTACCAATTCCGGAATTAATAAAAGAAAAGATTTGTGCCCTTTTTGCATTTCTGTCTATTCTTCATGAGCTTCATTAAAATTTGCTACCGGTTTACCTCCAAATAGTTACCCGGACGAATACTATCTGTGCGATCATACAGATAATTCCATTGCGTCATATATTCATCCGCCGAAAGAAATGCATCATTCCTTTCGGCTAATTTTTTCATTAGGATAGTTTCAAGAGATTTTTCCAAGGAATCAGACTCTATTTTTCCTACCAAATTATCCATCTGAAATGGATCCTTTTCATTGTCATACAAAAGCCAAGGTCCTTTGAGATCTTTGACATAAGTGTACCTATTGGTTCGGATTCCTCGAAATTCCCGACCACCATTTTTAAACTGCCACTCATGAAATGGGACTGGAAGCATAATTAAAGCCGCATAATTCTCAAGATCATTTCCTTGAATGAGGTTCTTCGAAAAGTCCTTTCCTTCTACAGTTTCAGGAATGGATAGTCCACTCAAGCCCAAAAGCGTTGGCAGAATATCGGGGGTATTTATTGGATTTTTGAGGCGACGGGATTCTTGGCCAAACTTTCGCGGAT
>JBBQDY010000575.1:0-1880 GCA_038320155.1 Cytophagales bacterium | reverse complement strand
GATATCTCAACTCACATTAACCAGATTTTTCACATTAAACTACATAATTCATGGACACGTCTAATTCAATGACTACTTATTCTCAAGTATTAAATAAGTTGCCCGGTAAGGGATATGGCAAAGAGTTGAATATCTCACGAGCTGGGGGAAGGTTTGAAGAAGGCAAAGAGATCTTTCAGCCTGAGCAACTCAAAATCGTCAAAACCTATCGATTTGAAGGGGATTCTGATCCTTCTGATATGGCCGTGATTTACCTATTGCACAGTGACTCGGGAGAAAAAGGCTTTCTTCTTAATGCCTATGGAACCTATTCCGATGAGGATAATGAGTATTATAACGAATTTATCAAACGGGTACCAGTAGAGGAGATGGATGAACTTGCTAAGTTTCTGGACGAAATCTAGCTTTAGCCGTTCGGGTTTTAATTAGGAATTAACCAACCCAGAATCCTGGTTTTCATGCAGAAAGATTTCGATTACACTTTTCATAATCTTACATTCAATTAACTAACACAATATGCATCTCTCACTAAATACTAATAACTATATAATCCCTTGCATGGGGATGGGCAAAAAAACCGACCATGTGGACAAAGGAACCACTCGCAAGACTCCGGGAAATAATGAAGGCGCCCGTCCTCCAAAAAAGGAGGATTACGATAAAATTCAGGATGAAAATGATGAAAAGGAAAAGAAGGATACCAAAAAAGAAAGTAGTTCATAAGGAGTAATTGTTCTCATTTTTAGATAAAATATATGTGTATTCGCTTATATGCACGTAGCCAAATTTAAACCTGATTTGCTTCCTAAAATCCCCCTTGCCCCCTTTGAGAAAGGGGAATTTCGATCCAATTCCAAATCAAGATTTCGTTTTTGACGGGAACGTGCACGTATGAGGTTACAAATAAGAAAATAACCTGCCGGGAGAAATTCTCGGCAGGTTTTGCATTTAAAAGAATGTAAAAGACCAAGGAGGAAATCTGAGCTTCTAGGGAAAAAATTGGCTTTGAATTCACTTAGTTTAGTGTACGCTTTATTCTAGGATCTTTAAACCCTTCAATTTTTCTTAATTGATCAATCTTTAAATTAACCCTAAAAAAATCAATTGCTTATCGCACCTGCATGGTTGCTTATTTGGGTGATTTTTTCTGAAAAAATAATATGGGTCCAATTCTCAAAAACCAATTTGAGTCTGAAGACTTGAATCAGAATTATATAGTCACTTTTAAACTAGGACCGATTACTCAAGCAACTTCAGCATCGTTTCGCCATTCATTCCGGTGAGGAATCCATCTCCTTCGGAGATGACCTCTTTGGCGAGTTTGAGTTTGGACTTTTGAAGCTCCATGATTTTTTCCTCCACAGTATCTTTACAAATCATCCTGTAGGCCATCACTTTATTGTCCTGTCCCATTCGATAGCAGCGATCAATTGCCTGATTCTCTACCGCACGATTCCACCAAGGATCCAAAATATAGACATAGTCTGCAGCAGTCAAATTGAGACCTGTCCCTCCACCTTTGAGGCTGATCAGGAATACTCTGATGGCATTATCTTCCTGAAATTGGTTGACGGAATTCTCACGATCTTTCATCGAACTCTTCCCATCCAAGTAAGAGAAAGGAATGTTTCGAGTTATCATTTCCTTTTTGACCAAGTCTAGCATTTTCACAAATTGACTAAAAATCAGAATCTTGTGATTCCCAGTCTTCTCTACGATATGCTCCATCAGCAAGTCAGTTTTGGCACTCTTCGCACCTTTCTTTTCTTTGCTGATCAAGTCTGGCGAATCACATATTTGCCGCAGTTTGGTCAACCCTTCCAGCACATACATTTTGGATTGATTGGAACCTTGCTCCTCAAATTTTCCCTGAAGAAAAT
>JBBQDY010000574.1:0-1881 GCA_038320155.1 Cytophagales bacterium | reverse complement strand
AAATCTTCACTTTGAAAATCGAGGGAAGCACCCATGGTCGAAGCGAATGCTATTCCTTTTTTTCCTCCTTCAATCTGGTATGGCTTAGTCCAGGCAATGGGCATAACGGACTTTTCCCACATCAATGGAGCCTTATTATTCATTCCTTCAGTGCTTTGTCCATAGATCAACACATCTGCCTCTTTTGGAAGATTTTTGATACCATAGACATCCGAGGCCGCCCAGATATCATTCACTCCTCTAAGGATGGGATGGTCGTTCATCTGATTTACTCCATCAATCAGCGCGCGGGTTCCTTCTTTAGCGTGAATCCCATGGTGATTTACCCAAGTCTCACCGAAAATCCGCTGGCCAAATCCACGCTCCCAACCTTCAGTTTTGCTTGACCAATCCCACTTGGCATAGGGCGAAGTTTTGTTTTTCTGGTATGCAAATCCATGAGTGGAAGTTCGGAGTCCAATGATCGGTTTTCCTGCCTTCAGAAAACTCTCAATGAATTTGGTCTGCTCATCCGGCAACTCCCGAAAACGGATCAGCATAATCATCAGATCAGCTGTTTGCAAATGTTCCAATCCTGGAATATTATTCTGATAATTTGGAACAATGTTCCCGGTTGCCGGATCAATTGGAAACAGGACTGTGGTTTTGAATCCATACCGGGTGGAAAGGATCTTAGCCAACATAGGCATAGATTCCTCGGAGCGGTATTCATCATCACCGGCTACCAATACGATATGTTTTCCTTTTCCCGGACCTTCTTTTCCTTCAAATTGGAGAAAAGTAACTCCGTTTTGCGCAAAAGTGAATGTTACAGAAAGCGCAAAAAAGATTACAGGGCAACAAATTTTTATCATGCTTTTCATAGCGTAAGGTTTTTGGGTTGGAAACTAGGGTAGCTAATATAAATCAATTTAATACGGATTTTGCTGTTCGGAAAAATAGCAGGAGATCAAAGGGAACTAGGATCAAAAATCAACGGGAAGAATTTCCCTTCCATTTTCTGGCCTTTTGGGATCACCGGTATTCCTTCCAATAAAGGTTCATGGGTATCCGACATAGTCCCCTCAGCAAAGACATTCAGCACAAAAGCCTTCCGTGATTTTGGAGAGAAATTCGCAAAACTCCCATGTACCAAAAGCGGATGATGAAAAGCTGCATGACCAGCTTTGAGCGGAATCGCCACTGGCTTGAAATTCGCCTTTTGGGATTCAGTCATCATATCCATTAATCCATCCATCTCTCCAGCTAAGGCAGGTTTGTCCAATAAACCCCAGCGATGGGAACCAGGCACATATTGCAAGCAGCCATTTTCTTCCGTCGCATCATCCAGTCCGCACCAGCAGGTCAAGTGCTGCATGGCAACAGTCCGAGTCCAATAGCTGTAATCCTGATGCCAAGCAACATTTCCCCCATGATGGGCCGGCTTACAAAAAAGCTGATCATGCCAAAAGCGAACTGCTCGATCACCAAGTAATTGACTGGCAGCCATGCGAAAAGCTGGATTCCAGATCGCATCGTGAAATTCTGGCGCCAACCGCCAATGACCCAAGGAATGAAAAAGCACCTTATTTGGATCACCGGATTCATTGCTGTGAAACTCATGGAAAAGATGATGCAGTTGATGCGCTGGTTCCATCACCTCTTCAAGCGCAGATTTCAGCGCCTCGATTTGAGTTTTATCAAGCATTTTAACATCTGCTAAATAGCCATTTTCATGGAAAAATTCGATTTGTTCGTGACTGAGTCGATACTGATCCCAATCTGCTTTGCTTTTGGGTTGAGGGAAAAGTTCGGACACAGATAAATGGAAATCAGCTAGGTCTTGCATGGGTGTTATGGGTTTGAGAAAATTAAGATAATAAAAAACCTCTTTCAAATCCA
>JBBQDY010000573.1:0-1889 GCA_038320155.1 Cytophagales bacterium | reverse complement strand
ATCCACCTGAATCGGATCATTGGGATCCAAATTGACCACTTTCCCATTTTGGATATAGACCGTCGGCACTCGGTCTTGTGTGGCGGCTAAAATATGCGAATAATCAAACCCAACCTGATTGGGTCCTGGTGAAATCTCTTCATTCCAGTCCACATCTCCTGATCCCAAACCAAGGTGCCATTTTCCAATCACCGCTGTATGATAACCTTCTTCTTTCAAGATTTTAGGCAAGGTGAGTTGCGCGGTGTCAATCAAAAGTGGCGCTGTGCCGGGTAAAATCTTCGCGTTTTTATTTCGCCAAGGATAGGTGCCGGTCAATAACGCATAACGACTCGGCGAGCAGGTGGCAGACGATGCATATCCGTTGGTAAAGCGCATTCCCCCATTCGTGAGCATATCCATATTAGGAGTCTGAAGGGTCCCTGCACCATAAGCACTGACATCTCCATAGCCGAGATCATCCAGGTAAATAAAAATAATATTTGAACGACTTGGTTGGTCCAAAACTACCTCCTTGGATTCCAGTTGGCAAGCCTGAAACAGGCTGATTCCAAGAACTCCAATGAAAGTCAATAGGCTTGATTTTTTCTTCATTTCTTTAATTTTTAGAATTTGGATTATAAAGCCTGCACATTCCTTAAATGACTTCATTTTCTTCCTTGATTTGATCATTAATGGAAATCATATAGAGATATAATTCCCTTGGTAGCAAAAAACCAAGGGTAACTATCCAAACTAGAAGAATTTGTGATCGCATTTGGGTTTATTGAATTCCAAAGTATATAATTTTATCCGGTGCCAACACAAACGAGCACTTATTGCTGTCGATCTCAGGGATTATTGGTAAAATCAAATTAATGAAGGCTTCTATCAACAAGGGGTACAAATCCTTCAATCGAAATGGCAAATCAGCCATAATAGCAGATTTAGCCTAGTAAAGTTAGACTGGATTTGCTGAAAGGTCAATGAGATTTTGAAGTTGGCGTAGGAAAGACGCAATTCCCCAGAGAAAAGCAGAACCCAGCAATTATTTTCTAATTTTAACCAAGAAAAACCCCAATACTTTATGAAAAAAACTGCCTTTTCTCTTCTAGTACTGCTCATTACTTTTTCATGTAGCAGTCCCCAACCAAAAATGATTGCTGATACAGAAATCAACGCTTGGTTCGATGCAGAATATGAAGAACTCCTTCAAATGAGCCCAATTCAGTTGACGACTCAGGGCAGAAAGGACCGTTATGGAGAAATTGATGATATGAGTGAGGCCGGCGAAGATGAAAAGCTGGCTTGGATGGATGCCAGTGTGAAAGAGCTCAAGGAAAAATTCCCTTACGAATCACTTAGCGACGAAGCAAAAGTGTCCTATGATCTCTGGGTCTATCAATATGAGATGGAGAAAGCTGATAATGAATTTAGACGCATGAATTACATCTTTAATCAGATGACAGGCCCGCATACCATGTTGCCCAACATGATCATCAATTACCACAAGGTCGATGAGCCGTCTGATCTAGAGGCTTTGATTTCAAGATACAACGAGGCCGGTCGGGCTATGAATCAGCTACTTGAACGTGCAAAATTGCAAACCCAATCGGGCGTGAGACCTCCCAAGTTCGCCTACGAATTTGTGATTCAGCAATCCAAAGCGCTCCTTTTGGGCCAGCCTTTTGTTGATGGAAGCGACTTAAATTCACCCATCTGGAACGATGCGCTAGGGAAAATAGAATCGCTGGAAAAATCAGGAAAATTCACTGCAGAACAGGCAGAACAATTTAGAGCACAGGCCAGAGAGACTCTCGTAAAGAGTTTTCAGCCCGCATATACTGAATTGATCGCTTGGCTGGAATCAGAACTCCCTAATTTAGAGGAAAAGCCAACTGGAGTTAGCC
>JBBQDY010000572.1:0-1900 GCA_038320155.1 Cytophagales bacterium | reverse complement strand
AAGCCATTTTCTTCATAGTTCATCGAACCCGAAAGATCTAGAAGCATGCGGATATTCAGATGACTTTCAGTTTGGGATTCTTTGATCATGTGCTTTCCCGAGCGGGAAAAATATTTCCAGTCGATCCGCTTTGGATCATCTCCGGGTTCGTAGTATCGGTACTGCTCAAACTCCAATCCGACCCCAGTCTTTTTACCCAAATGAAGGCCATGCTTCAGCTGCTCGCTGATGATCTTGGCCCCCAGTTTCAGGTTATTGAGTCGGATGATTTCGAGATTACTTGCTTTCATGGATCGAATGCGCTTCCAAGATTTTGGAGATAATCAAGTCGGGGTGAATTTGCTCAGCCTCTGCACGAAAATGCAGGGAAAGTCGATGCCGAAGCACCGGGTAAGCCAAAAGTTGAATGTCTTCGGGAATCACGGCGTAGCGTCCTTTGACCAGCGCCCGAGCTTTGGCACAAAGAATCAAAGCCTGACCAGCTCGCGTACCAGCTCCCCATTCCACATAAGTTTTGACTGCTTCCACTTTACTTTCCGCAGGTCGAGTTGATCGAATCAGCGAATTGATTTGAGCAAGTAAAGCCGAATCAATATGCACCTCACGAGTGAGCTGCTGTAGTTTTTTGATATCTAATCCTGTGAAAATCTGTTCTGTGACAGCTCGATAAGTTCCGGTCGTCCGCTCCAATACTTCCAATTCCTCCTTCTCCGAAGGATAGCCCAATTTGATATATAGGAGGAAACGGTCCAGCTGCGCCTCAGGAAGCGGATAAGTACCGGCCTGCTCGATGGGGTTTTGCGTAGCGATAATCAAAAAAGGATCTGGTAAAGCATGTTGCTGACCGCCATAGGTGACTACTTTTTCCTGCATAGCTTCCAGCAAGGCCGCTTGTGTTTTCGGTGGAGTCCGGTTGATCTCATCTGCCAAAACCAGATTCGCGAAGATCGGACCTCGGTTGAATTGGAAAAACTTTTTCCCAGTCTCATGATCCTCTTCCAGAATCTCCGTCCCCAAAATATCTCCCGGCATCAAGTCGGGAGTAAATTGAATTCGCTTGAAATTCAAGTCCATCACTTCCGAAATGGACTTCACCATCAACGTCTTTGCAAGGCCCGGAACACCTTCCAGCAAGCAATGTCCACCTGCTAAAAGTGTGATAATGATCTCCTCAATCACTTCCTCCTGCCCTACGATGGTCTTGGCGATTTCTCGCTTGAGATCAGGGATTTTTGCAACGAGAAGTTTATAATTGGCTAGTTCTACTGTTTCCAAAATCAATAAGTTAAGGCGTAAACGACGATGTTGACGCCGAATTTGGTGTTGTCTTCTTTTAGAAAACGCTTGTTTCTAAAATCGTAATCCCATTCGCAACCGTAGTCTTTGTTGCTGTAAAGCACTCCGATTCGACCGTTGATCACGATAGCTTTGAGGTAATCGTGGATCAGATCGTCACCCCAACCGTTGAGCTCGAAGGAAGTGGCTGGTGGCCCATCTTCAAATTCAAAGAAGGTGGAATAAATGGGATGGTTATTTGGGATTTTTTCAAGGGCATTACTACCAAAGGTCTTGGCCATTTCGGCTTCGAAGCTTTTGGCAAAAAGCCCATCGATGTCATGATTACAATCATCGGCAAAGACAAAGCCGCCATTCTCCACATAAGTCTTAAAGTTCTTTCGCTCCTCAGCGGAAAACTCGACGAGCTTATGCCCGCTGAGGTAGCAAAAAGGACTTTTAAAAATCTCCGCACTGCTGAGCTCTACAATTTTCTCCTGCTGATCCACGGGAATCGTGGTATACTCCACCAGCGAATTCAACAAATTAGAAGGCATCCGCTGATCCGTATCCCAGTTTCCTGAATTGTACTTGAGACGGGTGAAGAAGAAGGTCATTTCAGTTT
>JBBQDY010000571.1:0-1900 GCA_038320155.1 Cytophagales bacterium | reverse complement strand
GGAAAAATTCGATCTAGAAATGATCCGCGCTTAGCCACTTCCATCAACTCAAACATGCAATTCTTGGATTTGAGGTATTTGTCGCTGATAATCAAAACAACGAACTCCCCTTTCCCAATCTGCTCCATGAATTCTCGGATCAGGCCTTTGAAAGCGAGGTCATTTTTATCCCGGATCAGGTTGATTTGGTTAGACAGTAGCACTGTCTCCAACTCATTGGCGACTAGTTCGCTTTCTCCTCCCCAGGCATAAGAAATAAAAGCTTGTTGCTGCCCCATTTTCATGTAAAAGTCTTTGATAATTAAGGTACCGTTCTTTTACCAAAATATCAAAAATGAAAAATCCAACCCTTCAAATTAGCTGGATGGAGAATTCTAATCCCTGCTTCTCGGGATAAAATACCTACGATAAACGATTTGTGCTTGGGCTAGGTGGTCTCCGTATTTATTGAAACCTACATTTCCTTCAAGATTATCAGTGAAAGTAAAAAACATAGTTCCTTCACCGGCAATATCTGAATAAGGACCTAAGGTAAAACTTAGACCTGCCCGTAGTGGAACGTAAGCTGTAGTAATTCGTTCATTAGTCGATTTTTCCTCTGAATTGAAGCTTTTGCTCTGCATCGTGTTTGCCGTCATCACACCTAGACCAAAACCTCCGTAAAGGTTTACTTTGCTTCGATTCATATGATGTCCAAATGCGATCAGATTCACACTCGGCATTACATCCAAATAAATTGCGGATCCATTAACTGTGAAAGCTGCCTCATTTTCGGTCCATGTCTTTTGGATTCCTTGGGTAGGGTTGCCTCCGCTGGAAAGCCACTGGATACCGGCTGTTCCTCGCAGATCAAAACGTGCATTTAATTTTTTGGTGTAAGCAGCGGAAATCGAAGGTTTAATTTCAAAATTCCATGCTCGATACTGTCCACCATTGTCCAGGTATGCGAAAGACGGGCCCACTCCAAAAGTCAAAATATGGTTTCTCGGCACTCGTTCCTGGTAGAAACTCTGACCAGACAAAGCTCCGGCAAGGCTCATGAAAAATAAAAAGACTGGGATTGTTACTATTCTAACCATAATTGAATTGCCTGATGAGAACTTAGTCAGGGTGGTGGATCTTGACAGATTTGGCAACAAATATGCCAATCGGCTGAGCTAACTTTTAATTAGAACTGAAAAAGTCTGGAATTAGTATGGTTTACTGTATTTTCAGGAGTCTTCAAAAGCTTTCGAAATCTCATCTTCCGTGCTTTTTAGCTTGTTTCGGCATGACTTTACTAAATCGGCAGCTTCTTTTACAAGGGCTGAAAGCTCATCCACGCTTTTCTTACCTTCTTCTAATTCACTAAGAATCAACTCCAGTCGATTCATTGATTCGGTATAAGTTAACTCAGTCATTTGGCTTCGATTTTAGTGATGGTACTTGCTATTTTTTGGTTGTTGGTATGAGTGACTATTTCCTGTCCAATCTGTGGAGAACTTAACCCAACAGGCAGTCCATTTAGCTCCGTTCTGGTATATCCACGATTTAGAATTGCGACTGGGTCTAATTGATTTAGTAAACTCAGTTTGGAGTTTAGGAGTTGCTCTTGACTACGAATCAGTTGATTCATGGCTTTTAGGATTGATTTCTCGCTACTGTCCAAAGAAGTCTGTTGCACTCGGATTAAATTTTTTCCTGCAAAATGAATTTGAGCGGAGCGCGTTCGCACTTGTTCTTGAGCAATCTTTAGGCTATTTGTAGTGGTTGACTTGATTTGTAAAGTAACTTGATTGATTCGAGATTCTGCATTTTTCAATTGAAGTCGAGTAGATCGATCCAATCGGGTTAAGGCCAATTTTAAGTTTTCCTCAAACTCCCGGAAGCTGGCCAAAATAAATTCAGCAACTGCTGTTGG
>JBBQDY010000570.1:0-1910 GCA_038320155.1 Cytophagales bacterium | reverse complement strand
CGCTCAGCTTTGAAAGACAAACGGCTTTTGCGTAAGCCAAAACTCCATCCAAAATCTGTAAAATCAATGGTGGAAATGATTGAAAAAGCGGGAGTAAAAACCATTGGGACTATTGATGAGGCAGCATTCAACTGGCCTACAAGTCGCGCAGAATCACTGGAAGTCTTGGATTATTTCTGTGAAAATCTCTTGATTCATTTTGGAGACTTTCAAGATGCGCTGACGACTTGGGACCCTTTCCTTTTCCATTCAAGACTGAGCTTTGCAATGAATTCAAAAATGCTCTCACCCTTGGAAGTTGTCCAAAAAGTGGAGAATCATTGGAAGGAAAATCAATCGGAAATCAGCATTTCTCAAGTTGAAGGATTCATTCGGCAGATCATCGGTTGGCGGGAATACATGCGAGGAATTTATTGGGCTAAGATGCCTGACTTTGCGGGATTGAATTTCTTCGGACATGATCGAAAACTGCCAGACTGGTTTTGGATTGGAAAGACAAAAATGAAATGCCTGAGTCATTCAATTTCCCAATCCTTGGAGCAAGCCTATGCACACCATATCCAGCGATTGATGGTAACAGGTAATTTCATGTTGCTTGCCGGTATCGATCCAGATGAGGTCGATCAATGGTACCTCGGTATCTACATCGATGCTATTGAATGGGTGGAAATCACCAATACACGGGGCATGAGCCAGTTTGCCGATGGAGGAATTGTCGGTACAAAACCCTATGTCTCTTCCGCTAATTACATCAAGAAGCAGGGAAATTACTGCAGCCATTGCGTCTATGACCCCATCAAAAAAACAGGCGATGGTGCCTGTCCTTTCAATAGTTTGTATTGGCATTTTTACGACCGAAATCGAGCTAAACTGGAGAAAAATCCCCGAATCGGAATGGCTTACCGGACATTAGATAAGTTGAAGGATAAAGCTGAAATACTTAAGCAAGCTGAAGAATACCTTCAAAATTTAGCGGAGTTGTAGATCTTTTATAAGGTCGTGTTTTTTATAATTTTTAGCTCTTCCATCTGTGTTAAAGATTGATCAATTCCTTTGACATCTGCGATAAATAGTAGTTTCTGAACAAACTTATTCCCTATATTTTCCGGCTTGAAATTTTTGAAAATCCAGATCGCGGCGAATGTGAATAACCCCGTAATCAGAATCTGAATGATGATCCATACTGTGTTGGCTTGGCTTGGAAACCAAGAACTGTCCAAGTGAAGTGTTGTGTAAAATGGAAGCTGAATTCCGATATAGCGTACACTTCGAATCATCGAAAATTTAAGCTCTATCAGTTGCTTTTGAATAGCAGCAACGGCTCCTGAGAAATCAATCTGGTAGGAAAGTACCAAGTGTCGGATGTAATCAGCATGCACTTTGAGATTAACCAGAAATATAATTCCGATAGAGGTAAGAAAGTAATTTCCGTAAACGGTGCCTACATGAAATCCGAATCCTAGCAAAGCCCCAAGAAGGATCAAATAAGGTAATCCAAATACGATCCCGGTAATTTTTTCCACTTTAAAACCCAAAAGTGCTTTTTTAGATTTTTGGCTCATTTGCTCTTTTAGAATCTTTGAATTCATGGCCAATACTTGTTCGATTTTCTGGTCCTGTGATTTCCATAGACCTAATATTTCTTGATCGTTCATTTTATAGTTGGTTTAATTTTAAAAATTCGTCCTTGATAGTTTTCTTCAATCGGCTGAGTTTGGTAGCTACATTGGTTTCTGAAATGCCCACGATTTCTGCGATTTCCGGATAGGTTTTTTCTTCTAAATAGAGGAGTATCAGTGCCCTATCAAATGGTTTCAATGTCCCGATTACCACGTAAAGTAATTTTAGAGATTGATCCGATTCTTCGTATTCTTCAGGTACTTTCAGTACAATTCCTTCATCAAATCCCC
>JBBQDY010000569.1:0-1912 GCA_038320155.1 Cytophagales bacterium | reverse complement strand
GTTTTTCGATTAGGAATCATGTCAAATTTATCAAACCATTCTGTCCAACCTGCCTCAAAAATTCTCACCAATAATTCGTACTGGGTGGAATCATAATTCTCAGGCCGAGGAAAAGGAACGCGATTATCTGAGTGATTAGATAGGCACATTCGGAAACAATAAGCTTGAATTTTTTCATCACCTTCTCCTTTTACTCCGGGATCGTCTCCACTGATTTTCGGTATCAAGCCAGATGAAGAATCCCCGGGAATCAAATAGGGATCAATAGGTTGGTCCAGCGCTTTAAAATGGTGTCGATGATGAAACACACCCGTCTGGATGCCATTCCACTCTTCATCATACACGCTGTTTGCCTCTCTCCCAACATGATAAGTAACACCCGCAGCGGCCATTAAATCTCCTTCATAAGTAGCATCAATAAACATCCTTCCTTTAAATTCTTTGCCGCTCAGGGTCCGAATTGCAGTGATTTTTCCATCCTTGACGGTAACTCCTGTTTCCCTGTCCAACCATTCGTCTCGATAGATTTCTATGCCCAATTCCTTTACCCACTCCTCAAAGATCTCCTCTGCAACATGCGGCTCAAAAATCCACATCGTCCGCAAATCACCGTCAATTGCCGGAGTTCCCTGGCCTCTATTTCCAAAATCAGACTGATCTTCCCAATTCCACGCACTGTCAGCTTGGTACTTTTCGTAAACTCTTTGGTAGAACTCACGGGAGAGACCTCCGATCACTTCTTTTTTACCAGTGTCGGTCCAACCCAATCCCCCAGAGGTAAGCCCGCCTAGGTGAATATCCGGTGAAACCATGATTACAGATTTCCCCATTTTCTTGGCCTGAATAGCAGCAGTGACTGCACCCGAAGTCCCTCCATAGACTATAATGTCAGCAATTTCTTCCTTCTGCTCTTTCGAATTAAATGACCCGAGAAGCTGAATTAACACAAATGCCTGTAAGCAAAATTTTAAAGAATTTCCAATTTTCATAGTTAAAAGATTAGAGGTGTTAACCAGTTTCCGTTTAGTCTGAATTTTCATTGCCATCTATGCTAGCAAAAATTTAATTTAACTTTATTAAGAATATAATTTGCCGCACTAGTGAAGGAAAGTTATTGAATTCAGCAGGTCAAGCAGCAATGAACCTTTTGCAATATGCAAATGAGGTAGAGGTCCTGATTCGAAAGGAAAGTCTGAAATCAACGATGTCCGCTTATTTGATCGAACAGATTGCTCAAACTTCTAATATTATAATTTCAGCAAAATCAGAAATCGTTCAAGCCTACGGGACAGAAAATCTGGAATGCTTGGACATTGAAAATTTGAAGACGAAAGCAATTGAGGAAAAAAACGCTGATGCGCTTTATATTTTCATTGGTGCCAAACCAATGACTGACTGGATTACAGCCGAAATTTTACGCGACGAAAAAGACTTTTTGGTCACCGGTCGAAGTCTGAATGCCTTTACCACTTTCCGCAAAACCTGGAAAAAAGATCGCGATCCATAACTCTTGGAAACTTCAATTCCAGGTATTTTCGCTGCGGGCGACGTCAGATCCGGAGCGATGAATCGGGTGGCATCTGCAGTTGGAGAAGGCGCCATGGCGATCAGCATGGTCCATCGGTATTTGGGGGAAGGGTAGCTTTTAAGAAATTCAAATCAAAAAGGAGCAAAACTTTTTCGCTACTTTCGAAAAAAAATAACCCACCTTAAAACCACCTTCTTTATGTTTAAAAAAATCGCAATCGGACTAGGAATTATTTTTATCGGCTTTGTAGTTTTCTTCCTTTATGGAATTTTCTTTCCAGTCAGCCCTCCAACGACCACAAACTTCTCCGCACAAGGATTGGATATCACAGTGGAATACTCACAGCCATCTAAAAAGGGAAGAGTCATCTTTGGTGATAAAGAG
>JBBQDY010000568.1:0-1914 GCA_038320155.1 Cytophagales bacterium | reverse complement strand
TTTCCTTAAAAAAGACAGCCATCAGCCAACAAGACCTCCTCAGAATTTGTTAGCTTTATTGAAGCCGTATTTTTAAGAAGTCAAATTGATCAAGCGAAAAATCCAACGTGTTCAAATCAAGGCACTCTGGCAAGCCCAGCGCTTGAAGAAAATCCACTTCGGTGATCCTTCCAAAAATCTCTACGATCTGGGGAGAATCTTTTTGCTCCAGCTAAAAAAAGATGATCTAAATGAGCGAGCGGGGTCTATGGCCTTTAGTTTTACGATTGCGCTCTTCCCACTTTTAATCTTCTTACTTAACCTGATTCCGTATTTACAGGATTTCTTTCCCTACATCACGACTCAGAATATTTTCAATTTTGTCTCTGAGATTTTACCGGGTGAGATTTACGAACAAACTGAAGGTACGATTATGGATATTGTCTCCAAACCTAGGCAAAGCTTGCTCTCCTTTGGTTTTTTCTTTGCGCTATTTGCCTCCACCCAAGGAGCAATGTCGATGATGAGCTCATTCAACTCGGTGTATCAAACCAAAGAAAGTAGAAGCTTTTTGCAGAGTCGAGTGATCGCAGTGAGTATCGTAATTCTTTTGGCCTTGACGGTTTTTGCCGCCAGTACAGTTATGATTATTGGAAATATTTTCATAAGCAGAGTAGATGAAATGCAGCTTTTCAATTCAGGATTTATGTTCTTTCTCTTTTCGAGTTTAAAGTTTCTAATCCTTTTGCTGATGTTTTACATCGCCACCGCTTTTATCTTTCGCTTTGCGCCAGCAGTCCATGACAAATGGCGATTTTTCTCTATTGGGGCGAGACTTGCAGGAGTTTTAATCACACTGGGATTCTATGGCTTTACCTTTTACCTAAATAATTTCGCGAGCTACAACAAGCTTTATGGATCCATCGGAACCCTGATCGCTTTAATGCTCTGGCTTTATATTACTTCGATCATCGTTTTAGGAGGATTTGAAGTCAATGTAAGCTTGGACCTGATCGAGGAAAAGAAAAGAGAACAGGAAAGGCGCCTCAAAACTATCGCTGAAAAAAAATAATCCTATACTCGATTTGATCAGTTGTGAAGCCTGATTGAAGCTCATCCCTCTCCGGGATTTTGAAATCAATCTTAGCAATTAATATTCAAAATTAGGATCTGTTTTCATCATTTCAATTCCAGCTGCTCCACTTCAAGATCATCTTGACCTCTAATCCTACCGTAAAGCTGAATCAACTCTTGCAACTTTTCAGGCTTTTCTTGAGCCAAATTCTTTCTTTGTCCCAGGTCCTCTTTGAGATTAAAAAGCTGATAATCCTTGCGGTTACCTAACTCAATCGAGACATTTTTCTCGACCTCAGGACCTGGATAAGGTGGAATCATGATCCAATCTCCAGCCCTAAGCGCCGTTCTGGTCGTGGCTTCCAATACGAAGGAATCCCGGCCCTTCTGACTTTTGCCAAGAAAGGTATCCAGCAAATTCTGACTGTCTTCAGTACTTTTTTCACTTCCTGCCAACTCAGCTAGGGAAGACAATAAATCAATTTGAGTAACCAAAGCATCTGAAACTCCTGGCTCGATTGTCCCTTTCCAATAGGTCACAAAAGGCACCCGGGTTCCTGCCTCGAAGAGTGAATATTTCCCTCCACGCAAAGGGCCTACGGGGGTATGATTTCCAATTTTTTCAACCGCATCGTCGTAGTAGCCATCATTAAGCACAGGACCATTATCACTGGAAAAAACAATCAAGGTATTTATTAGAAGTCCTTTTTCCTCCAGTGTTTTGATAAATTCTCCGATCACCCAGTCAGCTTCCAATATGACATCACCCCTTGGCCCCATTCCTGATTTCCCTTCAAATCGTGGGTGCGGGGTGCGGGGTACGTGTGGCTGTTGCAATGCATAAAAAAGGAAGAATGGATC
>JBBQDY010000567.1:0-1917 GCA_038320155.1 Cytophagales bacterium | reverse complement strand
GATTTACTAGCGGATCGTTTGTAGCCTCAAAACTTTCTTTCAATCAAACTCGAATCACCTTCAAAATCTCCTCAAAAACGGCAGTAGGAGCGAGATTCGTTCCCTCTGATTTAGAACTCACAAAAATTGGCTTGTCCAGATGGCTTTCCGGAATCCGACCGTGGGCCCCTTTGACCAATTTGGCATCGAGCGGGATTACATCCATCAGGTACCGGAACCCAAGCTTTTTCTTTAGGACTTTTGCTCCTACAGTCAGCAAAGGAATCTTGATCGCAGGATCCAGAATGAGTTCCACGGGGTCATAACCCGGCTTCCGGTGGATATCCACACACCGTGCATAATCCGGAGCTTTCGCATCATCCAACCAGAAATAATACGTAAACCAGGAATTGACATCTGCAACCGCGACCAATTCTCCGGCACGCTCATGCGCTAACCCGTGCTCAGCTTTTCCTTCTTGATCCAAAACCAATTGAATTCCCGGAGTTGACTTGAGCAAAGAGGTGACCTCATCTAGTAGGCTCAAATCATTGACATGAATATGAGCAACCTGGTGATCGGCGATTGCAAAAACTTTGGAGGTGCCGGCATCTAAGGTTTCCTTTCCCAATTCATCTTTTACTTCTATCCAGCCTTTTTCCCGGAATATTCGATTGAGATGAATTGGATTATTTACAGAGGTAATTCCGTATTCAGACAACAAGATCACCTCAGTTCCTTGGCTTTCAAAATAAGTAATCAGGTCAGCACAAACAGCATCAATTTCTTTAAGCAGCGGGCCAATTTTTTCAAAATCAATCCCATACTTCTGTAGGCCGTAATCGAGATGCGGCAGATAAATCAAGTTTAGGCTTGGCTTATACCATTCGTCAACCTTCATGGAAGCATTTGCAATCCACCGAGTGGACTCAATATTCGCATTTGGTCCCCAAAATGAAAATAATGGAAAAGTCCCCAACTCCTTCTGTAATCTATCTCGAAGCTCCATAGGTTGAGAATGGCAGTCAGGCATTTTGCGGCCGTCCTGAAGGTATAGCGGTCTTGGGGTCACTGCAAAATCCGCCGAGGAATACATGTTGTACCACCAAAACATATTAGCAACGGTGAAACTTGAATCTTCTTTCCGAAGTACATCCCAAATCTTTTCGGATTGAACCAAGTGATTTGATTGGCGCCAAAACTTGATCTCGCACTCGTCTCGAAAATACCAGCCATTCCCCACAATCCCGGTTTCACTTGGCATCTTGCCAGTAAGGTAAGTCGATTGAGCCGCGCAGGTAACAGCAGGAAGTACTGGCTCAATAATGGACTTTTTCCGCTTTTCAATCCAGCTTTTTAAAAACGGAGTGTGCTCCCCTATTACGCGTGAGGAAAGTGCAACAACATTTATCACTACCGTTTTTTTCATCTGCTTATAATTGTTTTTTAATAGTCATATGGAATCTCGCAGGAGGATAATCGTTCCACTGTGTGACGTTTTTGTTATGCTCGATTTCATATCAGGACATATTTTCGATTACCCATCCAACTTCTCTGCTGATCGATTCGCTTAAGCTCAATTTGGTATCTTCTGGCAATACCTCCCAAGTGTAGGTTTCTACTTCCAGATGATTGGTAATTCCAGGATTTTTTGAAATTTGATTGAGTACAAGTTTTATGGCAGACTGTGTGGAAGATAAAGCTCCGTAATTTTCCAAGAAAACAGGAACGTGAAAGTGAATCCGCCATTCTTCATCTTCCGTCTCGGCTAATTTTTCGATCGCCTGCGGCAAATCTGAATACGAAGTCAATTTTTGATTCGTACCTATTCCTACCACTTGATGCAGATAGGTTGATTCTACAAAAGGCTGGAGTTTTTGAAGAATCTCTAATCGCTCGGCAGCACTTTCAGGTATTAAAATTTTTAGGGCAGCAGAA
>JBBQDY010000566.1:0-1922 GCA_038320155.1 Cytophagales bacterium | reverse complement strand
CTTTAGCTATGAATATTACAGAAAAGAAAGCTGGAATTATTGATTGGATTAGAGATATAGCCGATGAAGATCTGATTGAGATTTTAGATAAACTGAAAAGTGAATCACTTTCTGAGGAAGAAAAAACTCTATTTGAAATCCTTGAATTGTCAAACAACTCAAAAAAATCACTCTCATACCTCAGCTAAGGATTTTGTTGATCTGAGATAATAGATAGGACTCGAAAAAAATGCTTAGAAGTTTAAGTTGATTTCTTTAGTAAAAATCCCCCCACCCCCTTTGGCAAAGGTGGAATCAGACTCGATTCAAAATCAAGATTTCGTTTTAAAGAGAACTTCTCCTCACCCATTTATCATAAACCAAAAAAACTGAAACCCTCTCGGATTTCAGCTTTTCAATTTTTTAGACTTCGGACTTAAGACTTCTGATTTAACGAAGTATTTCTCTAGAAATTACCAACTTCTGAATCTCAGAGGTTCCTTCTCCAATCGTACAAAGCTTCGAATCTCGATAGAATTTCTCCACAGGATAATCCTTCGTAAAACCATATCCTCCAAAGATCTGTACTGCTTCATTCGAAACCGAAACACAAACTTCAGAGGCATAAAGTTTAGCCTGAGCTCCTGCCAAAGTGACTTTTTCACCACGATTCTTTAGATCACAAGCTTTGTAAATCAACAATTTTGATGCCTCCACCTGAGTTGCCATATCGGCTAGTTTGAAAGAAATTCCTTGAAATGAGCTGATCGGCTTATTGAATTGGTGACGCTCTTTGGAATAGGCAATCGACGCCTCAAGCGCTCCTTCGGCAATTCCTAAAGACAAGGCAGCAATCGAAATTCGGCCACCATCAAGCACTTTCATGGATTGGATAAACCCATCCCCAACTTCACCTAATACCTGACTTTCGTGTACTCGGCAATCTGTAAAAATCATCTCAGCAGTTTCAGAAGCACGCATACCAAGCTTATCTTCCAATCGTCCGCCTTCAAATCCAGTAGTGCCGCGCTCAATCACAAATGCAGTCATACCATGCGAATCTCCAACTTCTCCCGTTCGGGCGATCACTACTGCCACCTCACCAGATGCACCATGGGTGATAAAGTTTTTAGCGCCGTTTAAGACATAATGGTCACCGTCTTTGATGGCGACTGTTCTCATATTTCCGGCGTCCGAACCTGTATTAGGCTCAGTCAAACCCCAAGCACCAAGCCATTCGCCGGTAGCTAGTTTAGGGATGTATTTTTGTTTTTGCTCTTCAGTGCCAAACATGAAAATATGGTTGGTGCAAAGGGAATTATGTGCCGCCATAGACAGGCCAACCGATGGGTCCAATTTGGAAAGCTCCACGATTGCGGTTACATACTCAAAATAGCCAAATCCAGAACCGCCATATTCGGATGGGATTAAAACGCCCATCAATCCGAGTTCACCGAGCTTCTTGAAAAGCGGCTTGGGGAAGTGCGATTTATCATCCCATTCTTTTCTAAAAGGAGTGATCTCTTTTGCACCGAAATCTTGGATCATCTTGGCGATCATCCCTTGATTTTCGTTTTCTGAAAAATTCATCATGTAATATTTTGGGTTTATATGTTGCTAATTTAACCTCAAGATTTGAAATAAGTTCGGCATCTGCAAACCGCTGTTCAAAAGCCAGAAGGCTCAAAACCCAGCCTTCCAAATATTTGAACCCATTTTAAAAAGATTACCACTTAATCAATTGGAAGCTTGATAGATTGCCAAAGCAACTATTTCATTTGGCGATACCCTCATTCTTCACTTATTTTCTCGACGATTAGCTTTCATTGAGGAAATATTACTTTCTGCTCATTTTTTAGGGGTAATTGTTTGTTCTCCGGCTCTCGCACCAACTTCTACTGCAAACTTTAATAACGCACCCTGCTTCCGATCGTGGATGCCTA
>JBBQDY010000565.1:0-1923 GCA_038320155.1 Cytophagales bacterium | reverse complement strand
TTATAGAACTGAAAATCAGGCCTTAGCTATTTTTCTACCAAAGCCTATTTCTTTTCGTTCCCCCAAACTTGGTTTTAATAGCTCCTCGATCATTTGGTAAATATGATTGATGTGCTGATTTTGGTTGGATTCAGCATCTTGAAGTGCCTGGATTTTCTCCTGTAGTTCTGAGTAATTCAAAGCCCATTCTCTGATCTTGACGAAAATTCGAATGATGGAAATGTTTACTTGGATGGCCCGTGGGCTGTTGAGGACTGAGGAAAGCATCGCTACACCCTGCTCGGTAAATACATAAGGTAAAGTTCGGCGACCTCCCCAACTTGAGGTCGCAATTTGCGACTTCAAGATTTCCCATTCCTCAGAATTGAGTTGGAACATAAAGTCATCTGGAAAGCGATCTATACTTCTTTTGACAGCTTGATTAAGCACTTTTGTCGGGACACCGTACATCTCTGCTAAGTCAGAATCTAGCATGACTTTTTGCATTCGTATTTTATGAATTAGCTGGAGTACCTCTTCCTCGTTTAGAAAGTCGTTCATAAATTTTTAACAGTAGCGTGAACTAAGCTACTTAATTTTATTCTAAAAGAAAATAACCCATTTTTTCGAGTGTTTTGCGACCCTGATTAGAATCTTGAGGTCACAAACTGTGACCTCAAGATTCTGATCAAGTTTAGGCTACTTACCTCTATATCACATGATCTTACTGTCAAAAATTCCGAAGTCATAGCGTTGTCCATGTATTACAAGCCATTCTGACTGAAAAAGGCAATTGGATACTCATTTGATAAGTTTATATAAATCGTAGGTGAGATTGTCTAATTGACTTTAATCTGACCTTCCAAATCACAACTTGGATACCTTAAAACCTTACCATACATGGACTTCAACCAATTCACTATAAAATCCCAAGAGGCAATCCAAAAGGCTATGGAGTTGGCTTCGGCAGCTGGGCAACCCAATATAGAACCGGCTCACTTGCTGAAAGGAATACTTACTGAGGATGAAAATGTAACCGGGTTCTTGTTCAAAAAACTTGGAACTAACTCCCAACTTATTTCCCAAAAACTGGACGGGCAACTCGCAAGACTTCCCAAAGTAAGCGGAGGACAGCAACCTTATCTTTCCTCTTATGCCAATCAGGTGCTCACGAAAGCCAAAGATTATTTAAAGACTTTCGGTGATGAATTTGTTGCGATCGAGCATTTGGTTCTGGCGATTTTAGCCGGGTCAGATTCCACTGCGCAATTGTTAAAAGATCAGGGATTGAATGAGAAGTCACTGATCGAAGCCATCAAAGAACTTAGAAAAGGAAATAAAGTGACTGATCAAAACGCAGAAAGTAAATACCAGGCTTTGGAGAAATACTCCAAAAACCTGAACGAAATGGCAAAGAAGGGGAAAATCGACCCAGTCATCGGAAGAGATGAGGAGATCCGCAGGGTGCTTCAGATTCTTGCTAGACGAACCAAAAATAATCCAATCCTCCTCGGTGAACCTGGGGTGGGTAAGACAGCAATCGTCGAAGGTCTTGCTCAGCGGATTGTCTCTGGCGATGTGCCGGAAAACCTGAAATCCAAAACTTTGATTTCTCTTGATATGGGTCTGCTGATTGCAGGCGCAAAATATAAGGGAGAATTCGAAGAACGATTGAAGGCGGTCATCAAAGAAGTAACTGACGCAGATGGTGAGATCATTCTATTCATAGATGAGATTCACACATTGATCGGCGCTGGAGGTGGAGGAGAAGGAGCCATGGATGCTGCCAACTTACTTAAACCAGCTTTGGCTCGTGGTGAGCTTCATGCAATCGGTGCAACTACCCTGAAAGAATATCAGAAATACATCGAAAAAGACAAAGCATTAGAGCGAAGATTCCAAACTGTTATTGTGGATGAGCCAGATGCTGCGGATGCTATTTCT
>JBBQDY010000564.1:0-1933 GCA_038320155.1 Cytophagales bacterium | reverse complement strand
TGCATTTAAAAATACCGATAAAAATGTTTAGACCAGATCTTGATTGTATGGTTGCATTTCCTCAACCTTGCGATAAACTCTATTTAATGCCTGTGCAAAATGACCTTCATCTACCGAGCTTGGAAAACAAAAGACATTGCTATGCAACTTGCGCTTCAAGTCAAACAGTGATTTGCCCCCGGTAAAAACTATATCTGCATTACCCAAAAGAAATTTTTCTTGATCTATCAGGGATTGGGGAGCTCCTTTGAATAGTTATAATTCATCCATACAATCGTATATAATCGTTCCGAATTTCCTACTAGTAAGAATCGAACTAAAGGAGGCAGAGTAAAACCAAGCTATCGGCACATGCTCATTTGAAACATAATGGATCAGCACTTGGACAATATCATCTATTCGATGAACCCGTGGCTGTAGTATGTGCAACTGCGGATTCACTTCCGAGAGCTCTGCTGTAAACTCCTGACCATCCCCAAAGCCAATAGGCTCTTCAACCAATAAAACTTTATACGTTTTAGATAATCTGCTTATTAAATGTTGTGGACGCTGATAAACGAATTGCCAACGCAAATGGCAAAATACTATCATGTCATAGTGGTTTGGAACCATATTCTTGAATTTTATAAAATTCTTGGTTTAGAAAAAAGTGTGATATGCTCGATAAATAACAACTCAGACACCAATTATTTAAAAAATTATTATTATAATTCATTATAGACCTTTTCAGCCCATAAATACAACTGAATATCAAAATAATACTGGTATAGGGAAAATTGAAGCTATATCAGCAGTATAAGAGGTGAACCCTTTGAAAAGGAAATTCCCAAAATGAGGAGATGAATTATAGTTTCGTGTGAAAACCTTCTCAACTCTCAATGAATAATATAATTTTAGTTTTATAGGAACTCCCCGCAGTTCAACCCAGATGCCGAAATCGGAGTTTTAGTATTGAATCTCATCGTGGGTAATTGCATTAATGTTGAGCTGGGATCAGGGGAGATTAAGGCCGAGGATATTTTTTTTGACGACATTCTAAACAGGGCTAAATCAGGATTGATAAATGTAGAATAACTCAAAGGAGTTTTATTTCATTATCTGTGGATGCTGCAAAATTGACAGCAAAAACACTTTCTGGACTGACAAATGCGAATGTCAATAATGGGAACATGATTCTTGAAAATGTAATCGGGAGATTATATGTTTCCATGTCTTCCGGTAAGGCTGAATTAAAAACAATCAGTGAGTTAGGATTTTTTCTGTGTGAATCCTGGAAAGTTACGACAACCAAATCTGGGTTAGGAGCAAATACTAAATTTGACCCAAATACCGGAACTGTTTCCTACATCGAAACTCGAGGATTACAATTACTTGTATAACATTGGGAATAGAAAAGCTGCAATTGGTTCTACTATCACATCCAATAGTTCGAACCTGAAAATTGGTTCCGATGCGTCCATCATAGGTCAGACTGGAATCGTGTCGCTCACGATTAGCAAAATAAGTTTGGAAATTCGGCAGTAAAGCTTCTTCAGCTAATTCTATTAATCTTGGAAAGTGGAAATCAGAAATTTCGCACTTCTCATAGGAGCCGCGAGGCATTTCGCTTCTTAACCTGACTGACAGGGAAATGAAAGCTTCCAGAAATTTTTGATTTGAAAAAATTCCCAAAACAAAGCCTTCTGATTTTAACTTTCTGATTTCAAAAAAATAACCCCGCAGGAGGCCTACGGGGATAAATCCATAATCAAAAGGCAAATTGGTATTGCATCACCAGCATTCCTTTCCGGGGTTCAGCAGAATTTTTAATTAGCTTTTCGGAAGTCCCTTGAGCCAAAATGGGTCGGCTTTGATAGTCGAGCGAGAGCTTGGAGCGATGACCGGCTTGCAGCCAATTGACACCAATGTCATATACAGTAAATGGATCATCAAC
>JBBQDY010000563.1:0-1938 GCA_038320155.1 Cytophagales bacterium | reverse complement strand
TTGAACATTTTCAATTAGAAATAGCTTTTGTAAACTCGGGCTAAAATAGGTTATTTTGCGGCTCTAATAAATCTACATATGAAATTCTTAGGAAATGTTTTGGCAGTTATTGTTGGCCTTTTTGTATTTGGCATCATCAGTATCTTTTTAGTTTTTGGTTTAGTCGCTATCGCTGTTTCTTCCGGAGAAAAGGAAGTAACCGTAAAAGAGAGCAGCTTACTTCACTTAAATCTTAATGGCAGAATGCTCGTGGAGCGCACTTCTGAGGAAGATTTGGATTTATCTTTTATTGGAAATCCTTTTGGTGGTGATTTGAATGCAGGCTTGGTAAATCTCAAAAAGGCCATTTCCGAAGCTAAAACAAATGAAAGTATTAAGGGGATTTACTTAAATACAGGCCTGATTTTCGCAGGGCAAGCTAGTTTATTGGAGCTTCGCGAGGCGTTGGAAGACTTCAAGTCTTCTGGAAAGTTTATAATCGCCTATGACGAAGCTTTTTCTGAGGGAGGATATTATCTGGCTTCAGTAGCTGATGAAATCTATATGAATCCGATCGGAGGAGTTGAGTTCAATGGTTTTGCTTCTGAGGGAATATTCCTGAAAGGCTTCTTCGAAAAAGTAGGCATCAAACCGCAAGTTTTCCGGGTGGGTCAATTCAAAAGTGCGGTGGAGCCTTTTATTTTGGAAAAAATGAGTCCTGAGAACAGGCTTCAAACCCAGTATTTCCTGGATGACATCAATGCTAACGCACTTCAGGGAATAGCAGTTTCTCGTGGAATCGCGCTGGATAGCCTCACCAAAATCAATAATCAGATGCTTGTGAGAAATCCAAAAGATGCTGTCACTTATGGCCTCATGACTGAGTTACTTTATGAAGATCAAGTTTTTGCCAAACTCAGAGAGAAACTGGGATTGGAAGAAGATGATGAAATCCCAACTATAAATGCAACTGATCTCAATTCCGTAGTAAAATCAAAAAATATCACCTCATCCAATCGAATTGCGGTGATCATCGCGGAGGGCGAAATTGTTAGTGGAGAAGCTGATGGCGTTATTAGCTCAGAGAAATTTGCCAAGGAAATTCGAAAAGCTCGAAAGGATGAAAATATCAAAGCAATTGTGCTTCGAGTGAATTCTCCAGGAGGATCTGTATTGGCTTCTGAGGTGATCTGGAGAGAAATGGCCGAAGCAAAAAAAGTAAAGCCAGTAATCGTATCAATGGGCGAAGTGGCCGCTTCTGGGGGATATTACATCGCTGCTCCAGCAGACACTATTGTAGCCCAACCGAATACCATCACAGGATCCATAGGCATTTTTGGTTTAATGTTTAATGTAGAGGAATTATTAAATGAAAAGCTTGGGATCACGACTGATGTAGTAACCACGGGCGAGCTTTCCAACTTTATGAGCCCGACACGTCCCATGACAGAGGTGGAGAGTATGATCATCCAAAACACGGTAGAAGATGGATACGAAACATTCATCTCTCGAGTAGCAGAAGGCCGAGGCATGACGCCGGAGGCTGTCAAAGAAGTGGCATCAGGAAGAGTTTGGACTGGAAATCAAGCCAAAGAAAGAGGACTTGTAGATGTTTTAGGGGGATTGAATACCGCCATTGAAATCGCTGCAGGAAAGATCAAAGCTGGCGACGATTATAGAGTTGTCTATTATCCAGAAGTAAAGCCTTGGTTTGAAACAATTATGGAAGACTTCGGACAAAGCGTTCGAGTGGGATTCTTGAAGCGTGAATTGCAGGAGAATTATAAAATCTACCAGCAGGTCGAAAAGTTGAAAACCTACCAAGGCATCCAGGCCCGAATGGCACAGGAAATCGTTATCAAGTAATGCATCCTCTTTAACCTCAAAGAATCACTGAGGTTTCTCGAATAAGCGCAAAGTTTAGGTTTAGAAACAAATCGGTTCAAGACTTCAGTCTTG
>JBBQDY010000562.1:0-1942 GCA_038320155.1 Cytophagales bacterium | reverse complement strand
TGAAAAAGCTGCAATTCAAGCGTGTAGGAATTTTAATCGGAGTCACTCTCTTGATAAGCATAGGAGTACAGGTTTATCGGAACGTCTCTCAGTTTCAATTGATCCAGAACCAATTGGTCAATGATATTCAGGGAAGTTTGGATACAGCTTTGGATGAATACTATGCCGAAATCGCCAAAAACGACGTTTTTACATTTACCGACAAATTGCAAAATTTTGAAAGTATTGAGAGTATTTATTCAGTGGGGGACTCAGTCTCTTCTGAAGAAACCAACAAGTTTTTCCTTCGAACTTACCCAGCTGATTCGCTTAATCAAAGTGATTCTACCACAGGGTCTAATGATTTTTTTAAGCGGATAGGCAAGAGTAAGATTATCCTAAAGGCATTATCCAGCGCAGGAGAAGCAATTACCGATAGTACATTTAGCAGGGCTGAAAAAGGATTGCGATTTGAAATGGACAGTCTTAAAACCTTTCAAGTCGATGAAATCAATAGCATCAATATTTTTAGAGGATTAGAAGCCGCAGATAGCCTAAGCAGTCTGAAAAAATTAACCAGTCAAATCATCATTTCCATTACTAGAGATTCGCTGGATTTTGAAAAAATCAATACTTACCTGCAAGCGGAATTGATTCGGAAGAAAATAGACATCAATTACGGACTACTTCATTTTGATCGTGACAGTTTAAATGGTTCATACAATGAGTCAGAGACATCCGAAATGCCATTTAAGACCGTCTCCAAATCAACCTTCCTTCCCAGAGGTCAAAAGCTGGAGATGTATTTTGAAAATACTGCTCTGACTGTGTTGAGAAGAGGAATCGTGGAAATTTTAACTTCCGTATTATTTTTGGTGGTTATTGCCTTTGCCTTTTATTACCTCTATCAGACGATCAAGAGCCAAAAAGAATTAGCAGATATCAAGGCCGACTTGATCGGAAATATCACCCACGAATTCAAAACTCCAATTGCTACTACACTAGCTGCCATAGAAGGAATTGAGCTGTTTAACCCTAAAAACGATCCCGAAAAAACAAAACGATACCTCGGGATTTCCAAAATGCAACTACTCAAACTGAATCAAATGGTTGAAAAACTTTTAGAAACAGCCACTTTAGATTCTGAGCAACTTGGTCTCAAACCTGAGTCGATTGATCCTGTTCCGGTATTGCGTTCATTGGTCCAAAAATATCAAACCATCAATCCGGAAAAGACAATCGAACTGATTCTTCCAAGTAATATTAAATCACTTAATGTAGATCCGTTTCACTTTGAAAACGTCATTTCCAATCTTTTGGACAATGCTGAGAAATATGGAGGCGATGAAATCCGGATTTCATTGGAACAGAATGGGATCAACAAAATTCGAGTTTGGGATAGTGGCGGAAATATTTCTTCTATCGATCAAAGCCGAGTATTTGCGCAGTTCTACCGCATCCCAAAAGGGAATCTACATGACATAAAAGGCTTTGGGATTGGACTTTATTACGTGAAAAAAATCATTGAAAAACACGGAGGTAAAATTAGCTTGGAATCTGGAAAAAACAGCACATCATTTACCACAATCTGGCCATGAGCAAAATCAAAGTACTTTTAGCGGAAGATGAAATCGCCCTAGGCATGATCATACAGGAAAGTCTTGAGAGCCGAGATTTTAAAGTAACACTTTGTCCCGATGGCCAAAAAGCATGGGAAGAATATCAAAAATCAAAACCTGATGTATTGGTGCTGGATGTGATGATGCCAAAAAAAGACGGCTTTTCACTCGCCGAGCAAATTCGAAAAACAGATCCCTATACACCGATTATTTTTCTGACCTCCAAAAGCCAGACCGAAGATGTAGTCAAAGGATTCATGATCGGAGCCAATGATTATGTTCGGAAGCCTTTTAGCATGGAAGAGCTAATCGTACGGATCAAAGCTCAATTGGATCGACTTCGG
>JBBQDY010000561.1:0-1948 GCA_038320155.1 Cytophagales bacterium | reverse complement strand
ATCGTGATGTAATTGATTCAATATTTTTGATTGTCCGCTCTACTTTGCCAGTAGGCAGAAGAGGCAAGAATATAATTCACGCATAATTGATAATTGGGCGTTTCGGTCTCCCGTCTTCGGTCCCAATAAGCGAAGAAAATAAGGTTACTGGCATCATTGCGGATACTCATAAATATTATAAATCGTATTCTTATTTTCAATTAGCCTAAGACAAATTCTTTTAGACAGAAAGGGGTATTTTGACTCAAACTACTATCAGCTAGGAGCTAATACTTCTGGCTATTTCCTCCCCTATCTTCAACAATACATCACTTTCTGACTTGGAGAAATCATATGGAACCGGCTTGGCTATGCCCAAGGTGCCGTACAGTTTTCCTTCCAACAACATTGGGACAGCGATGGATCCTTCCACTTTGGTTTCTTTTGCGTCTGGACGAGCTACCCCTGAATCATCGGTCTGCAAATTGCACATTTCCACCGGAGTCTTTCGCTCAGCTGCGATTCCGGCCATTCCTTTTCCGATGGGAATGGAAGACATTTTTGGCAAAAGGAAGTCAGGTATACCTTTTTGGGATTGGAGCATCAATAGATTGGTTGTATGGTCAAGCGTGTGGATAGTTCCTGTAGTACAATCAAAGGCTGAAATGATGCTTTCCAGCAATTCTTGCCAGTTGAGATCTCCTGATGTTTCCTTGATGGAATTGATGATTGATTCTGAAATGTCCATTGTTAAGTGACTAGTTTAAATGATTATGTTGGTCGATCTTGGCTTCAAAGAGAGGTTTTTTTTTCATTCAATACAAAGCTTTTCCAAAATTGAGTGGAAGCTTTTTTCTTGAAATTGGCACAGGTGTCTTTCTAGATGATAATCAATTGCACATTGATTTGGATAGGAGGGTGTAATTACATCCGAAAACTGTACGAATTACACCCAGTCTAACCATAAGACTACACTCAGCGGGGGGACAGGAGTGTGTAAGGCTGTCCCTTTACTTTTTCCGGATCAAAACAAAACTTAGACAAGTAATCAAAATTAAAATTGTTGATGATGGACTCGTGCTGATGTTTACCAACAGGACTATTAAGACCACCATTCCAGAAAATTGTAAGCCATTGGGGGTTATCATTTTTACAGCGTTCTGCAATTACCGGATCTATTTTATATACAGGTAATTTCAAGGTACTGCCACCATTTCCCACAAAAACGTCAGGATAGTTTTCTAACAATATATCGGGCTGCTTGGTAAAAATCTCTGCTGTTTCCTCAAGCCGATCTTTATATCTCTCCTTATTGGTTTTTAATACTGATATCCTTTTTTGATACCTCTCGTCAGCGTATTTGCGCGCATTGGCCCGGCTAGCATCGGTATGCCATTTTGTGACAGCCTCTTCTTTTTCTATCGCATACTTTCGTTCTATTGCAGCAGCTATCTGTTCTAGGTATTCGGCTTTAGTTATTTTAATAAAGGGAAAGTCATTTTGGGGATAGAGCAAAAGGGTTATTTCAAACATCCCGTTTTCGTTTCTAGTCACATAATTTGGATATTTTTTTGTATTGGGGTGAGTAGCTAAACTTTTTATATAGGGATTCTCGTCGCTGGAGCCTTGTTCTTTTAAAGATGGCAGGGTAAAATAATATTGAGTGGGTGTGCAGAGAGCATCTGCGGGAATACCAACAGGCGCATTAGCCATGATACTCCA
The DNA here is from genome assembly GCA_038320155.1 of Cytophagales bacterium. Taxonomy (GTDB): domain Bacteria; phylum Bacteroidota; class Bacteroidia; order Cytophagales; family Cyclobacteriaceae; genus Algoriphagus. The sequence continues at coordinate 247 of JBBQDY010000561.1, read as the reverse complement.
TTGAATGCCATCGCTCGTTAAAGGCACCATCTTCCCGTTGGCGTTATATTTTAGCTGCGAATAAGTATTGGCGACAGCACCGTAACTCTGTGGCATTGCTGCATTATTCTTATTATACAAACCTAACTTTTCGGAGACCCTTCTTTTTACATCTCCCAAACCGCCTTTTGGGAGGTAGCTTGCCTGCATCCAATTGCCGATAGAATCAGCAATGGATTGTTGTGCAGGAGTATATAATTTAGCATCG
>JBBQDY010000560.1:0-1948 GCA_038320155.1 Cytophagales bacterium | reverse complement strand
TTTCTGGAAATTTCTTCATTTCCGGAGCTTTCCTCATCCCCGTTGAAATAGACTGTAATGGTCCGATCTTTCAAATAACCTAGATCATGAAGTGCTTTCAGGCTGGCAAAAGCCATCACATCGCCGCCTTTCATATCGTTGAGACCTTGGCCAGTCGCAGTCGAATCATTTAAAACAGTGTAGGGAGAAAAAGGCATGTCTTTCTCAAATACGGTATCCAAATGTCCAATGATAAAGATTTTCTTTCCTTTGGAGCCTTTTCTAGTAGCGACAAAATGTCCCGCACGATTAACTTCTGCGGGTAATTCAATCCACTCCGTTTCAAAACCGATCTTTTGAAACTCTCGAGCAAAAATGTCTCCCACAGCTTTTACTCCCTCTTTATTGAGCGATCCCGAGTTGATATTGACGACTTCTTCTAGAAGCTGAAGCGTGGATTCGTAATTTTTTTCGACTTCAGCGATGAGTTTTTTCTCTTCTGACGAAAGCTGCTGCGCAAAGACTTGGGAGATACCCAGAGAAAGGAAAATGGTTAAGAGGAAATTTTTCATATTGGAAAAATAGGGAAAAACCTTCAAAAGGAATCGAAGTGAATTCAGGAAGCATTCTTTTGAAATTTGGGAAAGGTAATTCGCCTATAAATAAAAAAATATTGAAATTCATTTTTTATTTATTGTTTATCAATAAAAAAGTATTGATATTTGATCTATAATTAATGAAAAACAACAAATGGAAAAAACGTCCTCTTCCAAAACTAAAGCAGAGATTGTATTCCTCGTCACTCATGTCCTAACCTGGATGGCATTTATAGGTCTTTGTATTAAAACAGGTGCAATAGCTTACTCCTTTTTAGTAAGCATTTTTTTAAACTCCGAGGCTTCCAAAAACCTTTATGAAGGACTTAATCTTTCCTCACCATTAGCTGATAGCTCTTTCAATTATTATGCACTGGTTACTTTTATACTTTTGATTTCTGCGATGAAAGCTTTTATTGCTTACCTAGGGATAAAGATTTTTCAGGTGGTGGATTTGAATAATCCATTTAGTGAAAAGGTATCACAACTAATATCTAGAATAAGTCATTTGGCAATATTCTCAGGTGTTGTTGCACTACTTGGTAGTGCATTCAATGAATGGTTGGCCAAAAGAAATTCCGATGATTACAGCTTACATGATTTTTTTGATTCAGGTACGGAGCTACTTTTTTTAGGATTGATCATATTTCTGATTGCCCAAGTAATTAAGCGGGGAGTAGCCATTCAGTCCGAAAACGAATTAACCGTCTAAGCTATGCCGATTATTGTAAATCTCGATGTGATGATGGCGAAGCGAAAGATGTCGCTGAATGAGCTTTCAGAAAAGGTAGAACTCACATTAGCTAATCTCTCCATCCTAAAAACCGGGAAGGCCAAAGCAGTTAGATTTAGTACATTGGAAGGGATCTGCAAAGCCTTGGATTGTCAGCCGGGGGACATCTTGGAATGGCGGGAAGAATAGATTTCTTCCGAGAGAAAACCCAAAAAGTATAACCGTTATAAAAACTAAATTCCCCGAAAGAAGCTTCCTTCGGGGAATTTTTCATTCCAAAAATGGTCTTTAGAAGAATTGGTAATCGTTTCGATACCAAATCAAGTCTAAATGCCAGATTTTGATATTATTAGTCTTTTTGCTTCATCGGTGTATTCAACCTTTCAGTAGTTTACTTCCAAAGATCAGGGTGAGAACAAACAACACCACGAAAATAAAGAAGAGAACTTTTGCGATGGAGGCTGCTCCAGCAGCAATTCCACCAAATCCGAAAATTGCTGCGATTACAGCGATGATAAAGAATCCTATTGCCCAGCGTAACATAATTTTTATGGTTTTTGGTTAATGATTGATTTTCTGATTTATTGAAAAAAAAATGCCAAGAGGCAAATCGGCGTTTGAATTGATTTTAGGCACTTTT
>JBBQDY010000559.1:0-1949 GCA_038320155.1 Cytophagales bacterium | reverse complement strand
AAGCTATTCCCCTCGGATAGGCGAGCGAGGACCTTATGATTATCGGATCGAACAACCCGCTGAGATGATTTTTGAGACGATGCTCGAATACCGGAGAAAGCTTTTTGGCTATTTCGATATGGCATTATTTATTGACGCTGGTAATTCCTGGATGATCGGGGCTGACAATTCACGACCAGGATCAGACTTTAGATTTGACCGGTTTTACAAAGAACTCGCCGTGGGTACTGGAATCGGTCTACGAATGGACTTTGATTTCTTGGTAATCAGGCTGGATATGGCAACAAAAGCCGTAGATCCTTCTCAACCAGAGGGCAATCGATGGGTGCTGGACAATGTGACATTTAGAAACCCACTTGGAGTCCAAGGTCAGACCGTGCTCAATTTCGGTATAGGGTATCCATTCTAATTCATTTAAGTAAAGAAATGGCAAGAAAAACAAAAGAAGAAATAGCTCAAATCTATCAACAAATGCAGGACTACATTTGCGATAAAATCGCCGTAGCAGATGGGACTGGATATTTTGAGGAAGACAAATGGATTAGGCCGGAAGGTGGCGGCGGTAGAACTCGAATCTTCCGAAATGGTGAAATTATAGAGAAAGCTGGAATCGCTTTCTCCGCTGTTCATGGACCCACTCCAAAAAAAATTCTGGAGAAACTTGGTTTGGCAGAAGCTGATTTTTTTGCGACAGGAGTTTCTATAGTGATTCACCCCAAAAGCCCAATGGTCCCGATAATTCATATGAATATCCGGTACTTTGAAATGGAAAATGGATTCCATTGGTTTGGAGGGGGGATTGACCTTACTCCCCATTACATCGTGCCTGAGGACGCTGCCTATTTTCATCAAAAGTTAAAAACTACTTGTGACGAATTTGATGCTGCTTATTATGACAGATTCAAATCTTGGGCAGATGATTACTTCTTTATCAACCATCGAAATGAAACTCGGGGAATTGGTGGGATATTCTACGATCGGTTAGAGGCCACTTCCGATGCCCATTTTGAAAATTTATTAGAATTCAGTTTAGCTTTAGGCCGATTATTCCCGGAAGTCTATGGACATTTTATGAGACGAAATTCTGCAATCCAATTTGGAGAAAAAGAAAAATCTTGGCAAAATTTGCGCAGAGGACGTTATGTGGAGTTTAATTTGGTTTGGGACGCTGGGACTAAATTTGGATTAGATACCAACGGTAGAACTGAAAGTATCTTGATGAGTATGCCTCCGGTCGCTAATTGGGAATACATGTTCGAACCAGAAGAAAACAGCCCAGAGGAATTTACGCTGGAGCATTTGAAGAAAGGAATTGATTGGTTAAGCTATTCCAAAAATGATTGAAAAACTTCGAGCCATTGATGAAAATCTCTTTATCTGGCTAAATTCCTTTCATGCTGATTGGCTGGATCCAATCATGCTCCAAATGAGTGGGACGGTCACTTGGTTTCCTTTTTATGCCATTCTCATTTACCTGATTTATCGAGCTGACAAGAAAGGGATCTGGTGGGTGTTGGGTGGAGCTGCCATCACGATTTTGATCTCTGATCAGGTGACTTCCGGCTTGATGAAGCCTTTTTTTGAACGATTGAGACCTTGTCATGAAGAAAGACTGGAAGGAATCATCCATAACTATGGGCGATGTGGAGGACTCTTCGGGTTTGTTTCCTCCCATGCTGCTAACACTTTTGGAATCGCCATATTTCTAAATCTAAGACTGCAGGAAAAGCTTCCTTTTTTAAAATGGCTCTTTCTGTGGGCATTCATCATTTCTTATACCCGAATCTATCTTGGTGTGCATTATCCCATTGACATTATCTTGGGTGCTCTAGTTGGCATCACTGCAGGATGGCTGACTTGGTTTTTGACGGTAATAGTAAGACGAGAAATCCTGAAAAATTTTTTAAAATAAAAGAGTGGTAGACTTCTTCCGGTAGCATGAAATTAGT
>JBBQDY010000558.1:0-1951 GCA_038320155.1 Cytophagales bacterium | reverse complement strand
GGAGCGATCAAGGTGAGGTTTCTTCTAGATTCGTCATATAAGCTTCCCCAGTATCCTTCGCCCGAGTCAGCCTGATAGCCTTCCATCTCGTAAGCTGGATTTGTCAATCGCTTGCTGTGAAACTGAACGCCTGAATTAACGAAGCCTTCGTCTCCTGTCAGCTTGATTTTTAAGGTCAATATAAAATTCTCATAGCTTCGATCAGTGACCAAAAATTCATTATTTGGCACTGTCTCTTCCAAAGAACCACCTACAATCATCCCATTTTCTACGCGCCATGTGCTCAGCGTATCTCCTTGCCAACCTGATAAGCTTTTGCCCTCAAAAAGAGAAACGGGAGAATCAACCTGTCCTTCACTGCAGCTAAAAAGGACGAATAACATAAGAGGGATAGCTATAAGAATCGGTTTCATAGGGAAAGTGAGTTAAAGTGAATTTATATCCAAGTTAGGTGAAACTTCATTAACTAAGTCCTGATAGAAGACTCAGGCATTCAAGTTATATATCCCAGGCAAAGCTTAAGGTTTAGCAGCCAGTATAATGTTGTTGCCCGTCAGCCATTTCCTAGTTTCGGTGGCGAAATTCCAACAGCAATAATTCGCAATTCCCCCACTGTTCATAATTTGTCAACAACGATTTATTTGAATAGGCCTTAACTAGTTTATTTCCTTAAAATATTTTGATTCAATTTCTTTGAGGAACAAAGCTTGGAAACTCTTTTTGGAGTTTTTTAGGTGCGAGTCCAGATTTCCGTGTATTAAAAAATGGGTAGTTAAAGCTTAATATTCAATCCAAATCGCTCGGTTCCTTGGGTAATACCATAAATTTTCATTTATCTCAATGGGAGTGGTTTGCATCTTTTCAAAGATAAAAACTATGAATAGCCTCGTCTTAGCCTCTTTGGGGGAATTTAACTTTTGAAAAATGGGATTGCAAATCTCGAATAATACTAAGGTGGAAATGCTTCAAGTGGCTATCGGAATCCGCCCAGTCGAATCAACTATTTGAATACTCTCAGAGGGGGAAAGGTAATTAGTAGAAAAGCTTTGCTAACCTATGTTTCTTTTTTCTCTTTCGTAGTGTACTCTATGCTTAATTGCGTTTCCAATTAAGGAAACTCCGCTGTTAAAAACCACTAAGGCTGCGGTTCCCCACCAAAACCAAGTTGAAGTTTCAGCGCCACTTATTTTTAGTGTAAGGGCTTCGCCAAATAACGACAAGCCTGCTCCAATAACTAATAGGCCAGAAATGCTGTAAATTAACCAGAATTTAAAATGCTTTTTCATGAGTAATCAAAGAAAATAGCTTGGAATTGTGCTTTCGCAATGTGGTTTGTTGTTAGGCATGCACTGTTTGTTGCCTTAGCCCTTTAATTCTATTTGAAGTTTGACGTAATCGATGTTACTTTTCTTTTTGAAGTCAAACCAATCCTCTCGATATGCTGAGGAGTCGACTAGTAATTTGAAATTTTGAAAAGGCTTGCGATTGGAAAGCCTGTCAAATAAATGGTTTTTGAATGCTTCATCGACCTGTGAATGAGCAAAATTTTCCAACATCTTGAAAGCCAAGTTGGAGTCCATTTTTTCAAACCCTAGGTAGTTTTTTTCATCGTTTTCGACTTTATCTATGACGTCTTGCCAGGGCTCTGGATCGAAAAAATCGCTTTCCGGATCTGGATAAGACTCAATGCTGCCATTTGATCGATGGTAGAAACAAATCATCCCGCAATCGAGTAGATCGACAATTTCAATAATATCTTTTTCGCTGATTTTCATGGCGTATTAGAGGGTTTTAGTGAGCAGCATCGTACGTGACCAAGTTTTCAAATTCGTTGAGTTGGTCATCGGACTTTCATTCATATTAGCTTCATTTATTTAGACTAAACTCCCAATCACCTCCGCAAAATACCGATGCTCTAGTTCATGGACTTTGGTAGCAATCGTCTCGGGTG
>JBBQDY010000557.1:0-1952 GCA_038320155.1 Cytophagales bacterium | reverse complement strand
GGCTTACCAGCAGATCTCCTTTTGGGATCCGGAATGGCGCAATCACCGTGGTGGTCAAGCCAAGCCGATATGGATTCTTGATATGAAAGATTACAGTTTGGAGATGACCCCACAGACCGATAATGAGCGGCATACCGATCCTGTTTGGTTTGAAAATAAGGTCTTTTACATCTCTGAGCGAGACAACTTAGCCAATCTCTGGTCTTACGATCCTAGCACTAAGCAGGAAAAACAAGAGACTTTCTTGAAAGACTTTGATATCAAAAGCATTGACGCAGGCCCGGAAGCCCTTGTCATTGAGCAGGGCGGCTACTTGCATCTATATGATCCGAAATCCGGAAAACTCACGCAATTAAACATCACTGTCAATGGAGATTTTCATTGGTCTCGTGAGCGCTGGACTGATGTAGCTGCGAACCAACTACAAAACCCACAGCTTTCCCCCACAGGACAACGCGCGATCTTTGAGTTTAGAGGCGAGATTTTGACTTTCCCCAAAGAAAACGGTGCGGGAAGAAACCTGACTAATACTTCCAGATCTGCAGAGCGATCTCCGGTTTGGTCACCCGATGGGAAAAGCGTAGCCTATTTCTCAGATGCTTCAGGAGAATATCAGTTGATGGTAGCGGATCAGGCAGGCATCGTTTCCAAGACGATTGAAATTCAAGATCCGAGCTTTTTCTTTAAGCCTGAGTGGTCTTCGGATAATACTCATATCGCTTTCACGGATACAGATTATAATATTTGGGTAAGTAATGTGGCTACCGGAGCAAGCAAAATTGCCGATACCGATCGCTTCGCCCATCCTAACCGAAGCATGAATCCAGCGTGGTCTCCAGATGGAAAATGGATTGCATATTCCCGATTGATGGATAATCAGATGAAATCAATTTTTGTCTATGAAGTTTCCAGCGGAAAGAAGATCCAAGTCACCGACACCATGGCAGATGCGATTTCACCAGTTTGGGATGCTTCTGGAAAGTATCTCTATTACCTCGCGAGCACTGATTTTGGGTTAAATACCGGTTGGCTGGACATGAGTAGCTACGATCATCCGGTGACTCGAGCACTTTATTTTACGGTATTAAATGCTGCTGATTCCTCCCCACTCCTTCCGCAAAGTGATGAAGAAAAAGAAAAGGTAGAAGAGAAAAAGAAAGATGAAAAAGCAGCTGTTACGGTGACTATTACCGAAGCTGGCATCCAAAAACGGATCGTTGCAATTGACGTCCCATCTCGCAATTACTCCGGACTGGCAGCGGCTCCAGAGAATCAAGTCTTTTACATGGAAGAAATTCCCAATGAAGGAACGGTACTGAAGAAATATGATTTGATCAAGCGAAAGTCAGAGGATTTCCTTCCAAAAGTGAATCAAGTAGTCGTTTCCAACGATCGCAAATCCCTACTCTACCAATCCGGAAATACTTGGGGAATCGTCGAGACGGCAGGTACTGGCAAAAAAGTTGGTGATGGTGCCTTGAAGAGCATTGCTGCGATGAAAGTGAAAGTTGACCCGATGGCTGAATGGCAACAGATCTACCGGGAAGGCTGGCGCTATCAACGTGATTTTCTCTATGTGGAGAATGTTCACGGAGCCCCTTGGAACGAAATCTATGACTGGTATAAGCCTTGGGTGGCTTCAGTTCGTCACCGTTCGGATATGAATTACATCATTGACATCATCGGTGGTGAAGTGGCTGTAGGGCATAGCTATACAAGAGGTGGTGATTTCCCAGATATCGATCGTGTGCCGATTGGTTTGTTGGGAGCTGACTTTGAATTGGAAAACGGGAATTACAAAATCAAGAAAATCTATAACGCGGAAGACTGGAACCCTGGATTGGAGGCGCCTTTGGCGCAAGTCGGAGCTCAGGCGAAAGTTGGAGAATACCTTGTGGGTGTGAATGGAAAATCAATCGAAAAAGGAAGTAATCTCTACACCTATTTCGAAG
>JBBQDY010000556.1:0-1954 GCA_038320155.1 Cytophagales bacterium | reverse complement strand
TCAGGGTAGGGGAAAGCTTCTGCGGAAATAAAACCTTCGTAACTGATTGATTTGATCGCTTCGGCAACGGATTCCATTTCAGTATGGCCAAGTCCTATGGCGCGACGATTGCTGTCGGCAAAATGGATATGACCGATGTGTTTTCCATTTTCCAAGATGCTCTCCGCTAGATTCACTTCCTCAATATTCATATGAAAGAGATCGGCGAGTAGTTTTACGTTTTGGGTTTCTAGCGTTTCTAGGAAATCTGCTCCCGACTTTAAGGTATTGAATAAGTTTGTTTCGTAGCGATTCAAAGGCTCATAAATCAGAAATACTCCTTCGGATTCAGCTTTTTTACCTAAAATCTCCAAGGCTTCAGCCAACCAACTTAAAGTCAATTCTCGGTCGTTTCCAGCTAAAACATTTCCCTGCATAGAACCGATAATCGCCGGAGCCTTAAAAGCAGCTCCAAAAGAAATCATGGCTGAGATAAAAGAAATTGCCTTTTTGCGGATTTCCGGATCAGGATCGGTCAGCGTCAATCCATGAATGACTTTTCCAGCTCCGGTGCCAACTGCCGCTAATTCTAACTTGTGAAATTTCAATAAGTAGCTCAGTTCCTCCCGATCAATCGCATTAGCATCAGCGGTGAATAATTCGATTCCATCAAAGCCTAGATTTTCAGACTTAGCCATTGCTTGCTCCAGATTTTCCCAAAAGATCCAAGGACCAGATTTGATCTGTGGTACAAGCGCTACGGTTACGGCGGATTTGATCATAGTTTTATCGGTCAAAGTCTATCATGATTTTAATGATTCCTGCTGGATCTGCTGCCCAACTGGCAAGGGTTTCTGGAGCTTCTTCCAAAGCAATGGTTTTACTGATGACTTCATCCACAGGGAATTTGCCAGTTTCGAGATAGCTGATTACTTCTGGGAAATCTTTTTTCCCTACACAATTTCTTGAACCTCGGATCTCAATTTCCTTTTGTACAAAAAGCGAGGTGTTGAATTCCACCTCTTTTTTGGCGTAGCCGATACATACTACCCGACCTGTAAAAGCCACTTCTTCCACTGCTTGCCTGTAAGTTAGCGGACTTCCCACAGCTTCGATAATCACATCAGGACCATCATTATGCGTGTATTCTTGTAGTTTTTCGTGAAGATTTTCCTTCGATGGATTGATGGTATATGCTACGCCGATCTTTTTTGCGATTGCTAATTTACTATCATCAAGATCAACAGCAATTACTTTTGCGCCCCGATTGACCGCTGAAGCCACTGCTCCCAAGCCTACAATTCCACAACCGATGACTGCGACATGATCTTTATCAGACACATTTCCCCGATCCACCGCATGGAAGCCAACAGTTAGTGGCTCTGCCAAGGCAAGCTCTCGAAGTGAGAGTTTTTTTGAAGGGAAAATATCTGTCCAAGGCAAGGCGATGTATTGGGTCATTGCACCGGGACGACGAACGCCCATCGTTTTATTTTCCTTGCAAGAATTGATTTGCCCTTTGCGACAAGCGATGCATTTTCCACAAGCGAGGTAGGGATAAACAGTTACTTTTTCACCGATGTGGATATGATCAGGGACATCGGCGCCAAGACTTTCGATCGTACCTCCAACCTCATGTCCGAGAATATTTGGGTATTCCTGAAGTGGGAAAAGTCCCTTGAAACTGTTCATGTCTCCACCGCAGAAACCAACCATTCCGACTTTGAGGAGGACTTCTCCAGCTTTTGGGGTAGGTTTTTCAACTTCTTGGAGTTCGGACTTGCCGACTTCGGTGAGTACTAGTGCTTTCATGGGTTTGTTAATTATTGGTTTGGCAGAGCTGGTTTTTCGAAAAAAAGACGGTAGACAGGAGATCGGAGACCGAAGATGGGATGGAGTTTAACTTCATTTTTTGTGCTGTTGTCTTGAATTATCTTTCGTTTTTTCTCTTGGTTCTAGCATCTTGGTTCTAGCA
>JBBQDY010000555.1:0-1963 GCA_038320155.1 Cytophagales bacterium | reverse complement strand
GACTTCGACTTAAACCAAATATTCCGCAGGATAGCGAATTAGATTTTTTAGAAGAGCAAGATTTGTGAAGCTTTCGGAAAAATCAGAAAAACATGAAATCCTCCTTTTGCTATTGTATTTCTTTCGTACTCACGTTTTTTTTCTTTTCCTGCAAAGCCCAAGATTCGGCTGATCGTCGAGTTGGCGGACCTTGTGAGGGCTGTGAAGCGATCTATGAGTATGGTGAAAAAAATCTCATTGACGTGGATACACTTCCAGTATTTTCCAGCACAGAACCGAAGCTTAAACTCTCTGGAACAGTGTACAAGAAAGATGGTAAAACCCCAGCAGCAGATGTGATTCTTTACATCTACCATACCGATCGAACAGGCATTTATCCCAAAAAAGGAGACGAAAAAGGCTGGGATAAGCGCCATGGATTTATCCGTGGCTGGGTGAAAACAGATGAAAAGGGGCGTTATACTTTTTTCACATTTCGACCAGCCTCATATCCGGGTAGAACTGAGCCGGAGCATATCCATCTTACTGTAAAAGAGCCCGGTAAAACAGCCTACTATTTGGATGATTTTGTTTTCGAAGATGATCCAATTTTGACTTCAGCAAGACGGGCTAAGCTATCCCATCGTGGGGGATCAGGTATTGTAAAGCCAATCTTGAGTAACGGAATTTGGCTGATTGAGCGGGATTTGATTCTAGGTTTAAATATTCCGGATTATGATTAAGCTGGTTCTTTTAGGATTCGTTATGCTTTTCAGTTGCGTAGAAAGGGGAATTAAAGAAGAAAAGCCAAATAAAGCAGCCAATAGTCAATTGACTAGTTATACCAATCTACAGGCTGATACCATTCGAATTGATATTGATCGATCCCCGCTAAAGTGGAAAGGGACAAAGTTGATGGGGCTTGGTAAGCACGAGGGAGACATCCGAATACGAGAAGGTTATTTGCTTTTGAACAAAGGAGATTTGGAAGGCGGGCGAGTTATAATCCGAATGACCAGCCTGCGGGTTACAGATATCCCAGCATCGGACCCCATTCCCCTTCGCAACCTTACAGCGCATTTGAAAAATGAAGATTTCTTCGCAGTGGATAAATACCCAAATACGATTTTGGATATTCTGAGGGTCACCAAAGTTGGAGGAAACTATCTGCTAATCTCGGCAATGCTGGAAATCAAAGGGATTCGAAAACCAATTGAATTTGCTGCGGAGATGAATAAAAACTCCTATAAAGCCAGCTTCAAAATGGATCGATTTGACTGGAATATTGCCTATGAAGGCTCTTGGGCTGACCGAACGTTGGTGGATCGAGAGATTGAGTTTTGGGTAGAGTTGATTTTGCTTTAAGTTAAAAAAACGACTCTTTTATTCGCTTTATTCTTCAGAAAATCAGTATTTGAATAAAACCAAAATGCCAATTCAAATTCATGCTTTTATTTCGAAACCAAAAATTCCTATCCAATGGTCCCAATTTATTGGGGTTGATGCTGTTTGTAGCGGGAGTTTTAGCGTTTTTTTCTTTGGGATTTGTTGAGGAGAGTGCCTTACAAAAAACCATTTGGATAGGCTCAGGGGCTTGCCTCATCGGCATCATTCTCACGACTATTTCAAGCGGAGTTGCTCTAGGTCCAAAGGCGAATCGCTATCGGCACTATGAATCCATTCTAGGATTTACCTCAGGAACATGGGAAAAGCTCCCTCCCATCCAAAAAATCGAGATGATTCATCATTCCTATATCAGTCAAAATACGCCCAACGGCATCACCCCAACATTTTCTTCGAAGCTCCTGATCTACAAAGTTGTGTTGATTTCTTCGGAGAAGATCGAGCTATCATTGGATTTTTCTTCAGAAAAAGCCGCTGTAAAGGCAATGGAAAGGATTCAAGAACTGATGAAGTAGGGTATCTCTCTAAAAAAAATCTGCGAAAATCAATGTCTTATTCTGTGAATATCTGTGGGAAAATA
>JBBQDY010000554.1:0-1964 GCA_038320155.1 Cytophagales bacterium | reverse complement strand
GATGGGATTTTCCTTCACCCTGTATTTGGTTATGTGATTTTCGCAGCAATTCTCCTTTTAATTTTTCAGGCGATTTTTGCATGGGCCACCGTGCCTATGGATTTGATCGATGGATTCTTTGCGGAGCTTTCTGGAAGGATAAGCGATCTTTTGCCGGCTGGTCCGATTAGCAGTTTGATCTCAGAGGGAATCATTCCTGGTATTGGTGGGGTCGTGATATTCATTCCTCAGATTGCGATGCTATTTGGTTTTCTAGCTATTCTGGAGGACACTGGATATATGTCTAGGGTAGTTTTCCTGATGGATCGCTGGATGCGACCTTATGGTCTTCATGGCAAAAGTGTAGTTCCATTGATCTCCGGAGTAGCCTGTGCGATACCTGGTGTAATGGCCGCTAGAAATATTGGGAACTGGAAAGAAAAGATCATTACGATCATGGTTACTCCATTGATGAGCTGCTCAGCCAGACTTCCGGTCTATGTGATTTTGATCGGCTTGGTGGTACCTGACAAACATCTTGGATTCATCAACCTTCAAGCATTAACGCTGCTCGGGCTATATTTCTTAGGAATAATCGGAGTTCTCGGAACTGCTTTTCTGTTAAAAAATATGCTCAAGACTACTGAGAAAAGTTTTTTGATGGTAGAACTTCCTTCTTACCGTGCTCCAAGATGGTGGGATGTAGTGATCACGATGTATAACAAATCAAAGACTTTTGTTTTGGAAGCCGGAAAAGTGATTCTTGCGATATCGGTGATTCTCTGGGTGCTCGCTTCTTATGGTCCACCAAGTAGAATGGACGAAATAAGAACAACTGGCGAGGAAAAATTTGCAGTGGCCACAAATCCGGAACAGGAGGAGCAAATCCTAGCTGAGACCTCATCCCTGCTACTCGAAAACTCCTTTATCGGAATTATGGGTCGCGGCATCGAACCGGTCATCCGCCCATTGGGATATGACTGGAAGATAGGAATTGCGTTGATTGCTTCCTTTGCTGCTCGTGAGGTTTTTGTGTCTACGATTGCAACGATCTATAGTATTGGGGGCGATCCTGAGAATGATCTGACAATTCGTCAAAAGCTCAATCAGCAGGTACGGCCAGATGGTGATAAAGTGTACAATACTGCCACTGCATTCTCTTTGATGGTATTTTATGCCTTTGCTATGCAGTGCATGAGTACGGTGGCCGTAGTCTATCGAGAAACTAAAAGCTGGAAATGGCCGTTGATCCAAACAGCGTACATGACTGGTTTAGCTTATCTATCGGCATTCATTGTCTATCAAATTTTATCTTAAAATGATTCAAGAAATCGTCATCGGAATAGTTTTACTTGCTGCTCTAGGCTTTTTGATTCGAAAATTCTTTTTCAAACCAAAGACGGAGCAGGGTTGTGATAAATGTGCTAAACCTTAAGTGCGGATATCCTTAAAGCTGATTTTTTTAATACTTTTAGGCTCATGGGCAAAGTAGCCAAGCAGAGCATTCAAACCACCATTTTCTCTTACATCGGCGTAGTCATTGGCTATTTCAATGTCTTGTGGCTTTATCCCTATGCGATGGATGCTTCCGAATTAGGAACATTCCGAACGATCCAAGATTTAGGTTTGCTCTTTGTCCCCTTTGCGCAATTGGGTGTAGGCCATGGAATCACACGCTATTTCCCGAAGCTGGAGACTAACAAATCCGCCTTTCTCAGCTATAGTTTGATGATTGCAATTGGCGGATTTTTGGTGGTCAGCATTCTCTTTATCGGACTCAGAACTCAAATCATCGGGCTTTTTGCGGCAAATTCCCCAGAGGTAGTTGACTTTCTCGGCGTGGTTTTATTGATTACGCTCTTTGCATTACTGAATAGCATTTTGGATTCCTACAGCAGATCTTATTTGAAAGTAGCCATTCCAACTTTTTTTAGAGAGGTTTTTCTACGCCTGCTCACCGGATGTTTGGTGGGTGCTTATTTGCT
>JBBQDY010000553.1:0-1965 GCA_038320155.1 Cytophagales bacterium | reverse complement strand
TGGTCGATGAAATAGGGATTAACGGATTCTATGATGCAATTGAAAATAGAAAATCGTGTTGCAATGTGCGAAAAGTTGAACCCTTAAAACGGGCTTTGGCTGGAAATCAGGTTTGGGTGACGGGCCTGCGGGCCGAGCAATCTGCCAACCGATCCGAAATGAAACGCATCGAATGGGATGAATCGAATCAGATTCTGAAATACAATCCACTGTTGGATTGGTCTTTTGACCAAATGATTTCATATATCGAAACAAATAAAATCCCATACAATCCCCTCCACGACAAAGGATTTATCAGCATTGGCTGTGCGCCTTGTACCAGGGCAATTTTACCTGGAGAAGATCCCCGAGCCGGCCGCTGGTGGTGGGAAGAATCGAAAAAGGAGTGTGGGTTGCATGTGACGGATGTCGGATGACCGGTGACCGATGTTTATTTCGATATTCGGAGGTGTTCATTCATAATTCGATATTGATTAAGAATCAAGACTTTAGAATCAAGACTTCGGAACTTCAACATTCATTATTCGAAGTTCATCATTCGTTATTAAATAAGAATCTAAACTTCGACTATCGAAATTTAAAACTCATCATTAAAAAATAATTACTTGGCTTTAGTTAAGGACACTATTTAAAAATAGGGTTGTGGTTCTCAAAGTCTCATAAATCCCCTATCGTAAATCTCAAATACCAATGTCAAACCTATTAATACCTAACCCCAAAGAAGCAGAATCGATCCATATCCTTCGGGAAGTGGCGGCGCAGTTTGAGCGGCCGGTTTTGCTTTTTTCTGGGGGAAAAGATTCGATCACTTTAGTCAGATTGGCTCAAAAGGCTTTTTTTCCTGCCAAAATTCCTTTTCCGCTCTTGCACGTAGATACGGGACATAATTTTCCCGAAACCATCGAATTCCGAGATAAACTGGTAGCCGAGCTTGGTTTGGAGTTGATCGTACGCAATGTGCAAGATTCCATCGATCAAGGCAAAGTGCGGGAAGAGCGAGGACGCTATTCCAGTAGAAATTCTCTTCAGACGACCACACTTCTGGATGCTATCGAGGAGTTCAAATTTGATGCATGTATCGGAGGAGCCAGACGGGATGAGGAAAAAGCCCGAGCAAAAGAGCGGGTTTTCTCTGTTAGGGATGATTTTGGGCACTGGGATGAAAAAAACCAACGACCTGAACTCTTCGATATGCTCAACGGCAAAATCCATTTGGGTCAAAATGTACGGGTTTTTCCGATTTCCAATTGGACTGAGTTGGATGTTTGGGAATATATCAAAACGGAAGCGATTGCCATTCCGAGTATTTATTTTGCCCACCAACGGGAAGTCTTTTTCCGGGACGGAATGATTTGGACTGCCAATGAGCACGTGTACCGAGAATCGCACGAGATTGTAGAAGAAAAGATGGTTCGCTTTCGAACTGTTGGTGACATGACCTGTACCGCTGCGGTGCTTTCTGATGCAGTTTCGCTGGATGATGTAGTCGCAGAGATTAGGGATTCCACGATTTCGGAGCGAGGCGCCCGTATTGACGATAAGCGATCTGAGGCAGCAATGGAGGTGAGGAAGAAAGTGGGGTATTTCTAGAAGTATGAAGGTTAAAGTGAGAAAGCTGAAAGGTAAATCTGCGAACATTAGCCTTTCGTTATGCTGCTTCTCCAGAAGCAGCATTCAAAATACCCAAGTCCAGCATCTGGAGAAGAAGGACATCATAGGATTAAGGAAAGAAAGTCCAGCTTCTGGAGACGCGGGACAACGCAGATCAAAAGCCATTAAAACATGAATACTAAAAATAGAAAACTTATAAAAATCGCCACTGCAGGTTCGGTTGATGACGGCAAAAGCACCCTGATTGGGCGCTTACTGTACGATACGAATTCCCTGACCACGGACAAAATTGAGGCAATTGAGCGAAGCTCGAAGCAGCGTGGCTACGATTACCTGGATTTTTCCCTTGCTACG
>JBBQDY010000552.1:0-1967 GCA_038320155.1 Cytophagales bacterium | reverse complement strand
AAATAGCGGGAAATATGAGTGCCACCGAAGCCGCGGCTTTTGCAAAAGCCGTAGGTTCAGGAATCGTGATTCCACATCATTATAATATGTTTGAATTCAATACCGAGGATCCTGAAAACTTTGCAAAAGCTGCAGAAATAGAGGGGATTCCCTATCAGATCTTACAAATTGGCGAGTCTATTGAAATCGAATAAAACTATGGAACGAAGAAATTTCTTGGCCGCAGTGCCACTTTTGATGAGTTTGGATTTTCGGGACTTTGGATTGGAAGAGATGCCGATTGCTAGCAACGGATACAACTGGACCACTTTTTTCAAAAGAGATGGTGAAGTCTGGGGAGAAAATTTGGCTTCAGATATGGCTCTGTATGCAAAAACCGGCTTGAAAGCCTATGAACCGGCAATCGAAAATGCTGCAATGCTGGAGAAATTAATTCCAGAACTGAAAAAAAATGGAATCAGCATGCCATCCATGTATGTCAATTCGGTGCTTCACGATCAAGCTGAGGTGGAAAAGTCCATCCAAAATATTCTAGAAATCGCTGAAGTAGCAGCTCCTTTTGGTTGTAAGATCCTTGTCACCAATCCAAGCCCGATCAGTTGGAGCAATCCTGAGAATAAGTCAGATGCGGAGCTCAGACTCCAAGCCGAATCTATGAATCGTTTGGGGAAATTACTGAAGCAAAAGGGTGTCACGCTGGCCTATCATACCCACGACATGGAGTTGCGGGCGGGCGCACGTGAGATTCATCATGTCCTTCAAAATACCGATCCGAAAAATGTCGCCTTTTGCTTCGATACCCATTGGGTTTATCGAGGGTCTGACAATTCAGAGTTGGCAGTTTTCGACATGTTGAAAATGTACGGCGATCGAATCGTAGAGCTTCATCTCCGACAGTCCACAGATGGGATTTGGGATGAGACTTTTTCTGCTAGCGGAGATATCGATTATTCGGAATTTGCGAAGCAGCTGAAGAAAAAAGACATTCGCCCTCATTTGGTCATCGAGCAATGCCTGGAGGCAAAAACGCCTGCTACCATTGGAGTCGTCGAAGCACATCGGGAAGATTTGGAGGTTGTTAAGGCTGTTTTTAGATGATTTTAATTTTCCAATACTTTAAGAAGGCTATCAATTTCCGATTGTATAAAATCCATTTCTCCGAAAAATTGGTCATCTCCATTCTTATAACTTCGTAAAAAGGATTGGCCCATTTCTAATCTTTTCTCAGAATAAATCTCCAGATTTTCCATCAATTGATCAATTTCAAGAGACCATTCTGCTTCTTGACGGGTAAGTTGAGTGAGTGCAAGATTTTGCTGCCAAAGCGGGATATAAGATTCCATTAAGTATTGTGCTAGAACCTTATCCTCTGAATTATTTAAGTGATCGTAAGAACCCATGGTCTTCTCCTCATTTAGAACAAACTCCTTAGGGGAATCGAGCTACTTCGAAGTTTGCCGAAAAGGAGAACCTCTGGCTCATATTTGCCGGAAGGAATTTAAATAAATATGGCACCAAACAGTCAACGCTATTTAGGAAAGCACATTGTTATGCGATCGACCCTCTTTATGTTTACTTAACTTTATGGCTCGCTCCAAACGCGGTCGATTGTATCTTTGAAGGAAAATAGGATAAAGATTTAGAAGAATATTTAGGAACAGAAGCCAGAAAGATTCGCGAATCCCAAACTTAAACATAACCAATACACTAAATCCAAGAACTATCACCATAATAATGAAATGTCCTAATTCAGATTGTTTTGTTCGATAATGTAGATGCAATAAAGCTTTGGTATTCTTTTCTATTGGGTTGGATTTTTTGTTCAGTCTTTCCCAACCAATCCAAACCAACAACTTCCTGAAGAAATTTATCCCAAGAAACTCATACATTTTTCCATTTCTTTCCCACTTCTTTTGATTATAATATGTCGAAGTAGCTTGGCTTTTTAAAGTTTCAGTAAATGCAAG
>JBBQDY010000551.1:0-1974 GCA_038320155.1 Cytophagales bacterium | reverse complement strand
CGGTGTTCTTTCTGTTGCTCCTCTTACCAATGTAAATGCTACCGCAGAAATTATTCCGCCATCAAAATCTATCCAATTGAAAAAATTTGGAATACCTCCAGCATCTTCAAGTATGACGACTTCAGGTAATAACCAACCATTGATTTGCGCATCATAAGTATATATCGTGCCATCAATAGCGACGGCTTTCATTCCATCATAAGGATTTTTTATATCATCCCCAACCTTTAAAGGCCTCAACCAATAGGCAATATCTTCCGGATCTAATACCCCCGGATTTCCTAAATCTGCTGGACTGGTTGGTCGTGGACCTCCGCCATTGCCTATTCCACCAGGAGGTGTACTACCACCAGATCCTGAGCCCCCTCCACCTTGATCATCATTATTACAAACTTCGTATTCTGTCCATTTTATTTCTGAAATATGACAAATTCCACCGCCGCAGCCCTCAACATAGGATACCGCAAAGAAAGTCTCACATTCCGCTATCCTAGAATTTATGCTTGAATTCTTTTTTACCTTCCCGTTTTTATATTCTGATTTAGCAAATAATTTACCATTGCTATCAAGTAGCTGAAGTGTTCCTGTAAAAGTACCAAACCCTCTTCTTCGAGGCTTATTTTTGGCCCATTCCTCATCAGGAATGTAATTCAGAATGTATGAAATGACTTTTTCTCCATTTTGGACGATGACCAAATTACTGAATTCCTCAACACCTTTGGAAATAATTGGAACCGTATAGGTCACCTCGCCCTTTCGCTTATCTTCATAGCGATAGGCAAGATCCCAATTCGCTCTAGCCAAATAATCCTTTTCTTCACTTGCTTCTCGATTGGCTATCGATGGAGCAATGGTTTTTTCTTTATACTTTTTTAAAAATCCGTCTTTTTGGACAGAGGTGAAATTCCTCAGGATAGTGTCTTGCGCTAAGTTGGGAATTGAACCTGTTAAATTTTGATCTTCAACACAAGATGAAATAACTAAGCAAAACCCCAATAAAAGGGCAAATTGCCTTAGGGAAATAAATCTACCTAGATTTTTGTACTTGGGGGGGGGAATTGTTTTTCATAAAAATAGATTAGGTTAATAAATAATTAATAAGTTTAATAATAGAAAATATCTTTTTGAATCCCAAAAAATCGGATGTTATTTTGCCTTGAAATGATTAAAAGGGCTAGAAGTCTTGATCCAATACGACAACGAAAATATTGGCTTGATTAAAGGAGTCAATAAGCTCGATTTGGAGTACCATCTGGAAAAGACAGCTTTCTAGAATTGAGAAGTCTAAATTCAGAAACCCGCCTCAGGCAGGCAGGCCTGAAAAATCAAAAATCCCTCGGTGAGAATCGAGGGATTTTTTTTATATTATTAACCGCTGAGTACATTGAGGTTTTGTTGATTTGAACTAAGGAAATATGTTTATCGAAAAGTTGTTATTAACCCGCTACGCCAGAAGTAGAGCCTCGTCTTGCCTTTCATCGATATAGTTGCTTACCAATTCAGAATATTATTCAATTATACCAATAGCTCTAAAAGCATTTCTGAAAGACAATTTTATATTTTTGTCTTTTTTAAAAAGACAATTTTATATTTTTTGTCGCTTTACCCCTATTCAATCTCAGACCAATCAATCCCATTGAGATTCATCAAACTTTCTTGGGTCGCATCCATTTTTAGTATCAAATCATACAAAAGCTGAATATTCACATCCTTGGAATCGGCAAAATGCTCAAGTTGAAAATTGTATACATCTCCAATAGCAAATGCCTGATCCAATTCGCTGTATTCATCGGACATGGCAACGCATACCAGCGAACTGAAAAGCGGGATTCGAGCCTGCTCCATTTCCCTGCAAATACCTAAGATCATTTCTTGCTGTGCAGTCATTTTAATTGGATTTATGATGCCTGTTTCTGTTTAAAATTCTAGCTTTTTTCTGAAGGTCAATTTACGAAACCAACCTAATGTCAGCAA
>JBBQDY010000550.1:0-1978 GCA_038320155.1 Cytophagales bacterium | reverse complement strand
TAAGCAAAACACTTATCTTTTTCAAAATTCCAAATCTAAAAATCAGGGAGATTTGGTTTAAGCTGAATTCAATAACAAATCACACATGCAAACTAGTTTGAAATCAAGGTTAAGGAACTTAAACCCCCTATTGATTTTAGTTTGTTTTTTGGTTGCTTTCCCCGCTTATCCGCAGGAAATCAATTTCGATGTCACGGCCAATTCCTCGTTTTGGCTATGGGAATTTCTAGGAAGACTGCATCCTATGATCGTGCATTTTCCCATTGCTTTACTTGTTTTTGCGGGAATTCTTGAACTTTTCACCCTGAAAAATTATAATTCCAACTTGCGATCAGGAATTCAAATGATGGTTTTGGCAGGGGCTGGGAGTGCTCTTTTTGCTGCAGGTTTTGGTTTGCTTTTAGCCAATGCAAATGGATCATCCGGTGACTTACTAGACCTCCACCAAAAGCTGGGTATCGCCACTGCAATCTTAAGTTTACTGGTACTTTTCTTTCTTTTAAAAGCCAATCAAAGCCCCAACTCCCCTCAAATTAAACGCTTTAGGACGACGCTCTTTGCGGTAACGATTGGGGTTTCTGCTACCGGTCATTTTGGCGCTTCACTCACCCATGGGGAAGATTTTCTTACGGAAGTTCTTCCTTGGAATTCGGAAACCGAGGAAAACGAATTTCAACTTTCCACACCGATCAATCTCGTCAATTATCAATCTGAAATCACGCCCGAACTAGAAATGAAGCTGATCGGTGACGTTCGAATGGTACTTGCCCACAATTGTTACAAATGCCATAGCAGTTCCAAAACTGAAGGGGAACTTCGCCTCGATGAGAAAGAATTTGTATTTGCGGGTGGAGAGTCTGGACCAGTTTTCATTCCAGGAAATCCAACCAAAAGCGAACTGATTCGGAGGATTAATCTGAAAAAAGGGCACAAGGATGTGATGCCTTCAAAAGGGAATTTATTGAGCGATTCGGAGAAAAAACTCCTGGAACTTTGGATTGAAAAAGGAGCCCCATGGCCTGATGGAGCGCCGCAGCAATCCGCCTTTCGCGTAGCGGATTTAGCGCCGAGGAAACCTGCACTCCCCAAAGCTTCTGCTGGATTGAGCAATCCTATTGATCTCTGGGTGAATGATTATTTTGAAAAGCATAAAATCAAGTGGCCGGCAAAAGTTGAGGATCGAATCTACCTCCGAAGAGTTTACTTGGATGTGATTGGCATGATCCCCAGCGAAAAAGAAATGCAGGATTTTATTCAGGATTCCCGACCTGAAAAGCGGGAAATTTGGCTCAAAAACTTGCTGGATCGAAAAGATGATTTCGCCACCCATTGGCTGACGTTCTGGAATGATGCGCTACGGAATGACTACACGGGAACTGGTTACATCACCAATGGCCGATTCAATATTACGGATTGGCTTTTCACTTCGATTCGAGAAAATAAGCCTTATGATCAATTTGTAACTGAACTTTTGAATCCCAATGAAAAGTCCAAAGGCTTTATCGAAGGGATAAAATGGCGAGGAACAGTCAATGCCAGCCAGCGAACGGAGATGCAAGCCGCTCAAAATGTGGGACAGGTGATTCTTGGACTCAATTTGAAATGCGCCTCTTGTCATGATAGTTTTATCAGTGATTGGAAACTCGAGGAAGCTTATGCTTTTGCAAATATTTTTGCGGACTCCACGCTGGAAGTAAGTCGCTGCGAGCAACCTACAGGCAAGTTGGCCAAGACGAAGGTCCTTTGGGAGCAATTGGGTGAAATCGACAGTATGGCTAGCAAATCAGAAAAGCTGAGACAATTAGCTGATCGGCTCGTCCAACCTGCGAATGGGCGAATGTATCGAACCATCGTAAACAGAATCTGGAAACAAATGATGGGTAGAGGCATAGTCGAGCCTGTCGATGAAATGGACAATGAGCCATGGAGTCAGGATTTACTGGATTGGTTGGCGGTTGATTTTGTGGAAAATGGCTAT
>JBBQDY010000549.1:0-2000 GCA_038320155.1 Cytophagales bacterium | reverse complement strand
AGGAAGTAATTTGGGCTCCAGATAGCAATGATCTTATCATCCGGAATAAAACGTACAACATCTTCTCTTATACTCTTGAAATCGACATTTTGAATTTTTGCTTCTATTAGTTTTATAATCTGATCGGAAGAAATACTTTCTGCACTCCAATCTCCGGTATCCTTGGCCCTGAAAAGAAAATGTTCAATATCTAATGGGATACCTTTTTTGATGTACCATTCCATATCATACCAATCCCTTCCTTTTACCCTTTTTTGCCACTTCCGAAAAAGTAAAGCATGCATCTTGCCGGCAAAAAGACTCGGTAGGGTAAAACATTTGACATAGAAAGAAAATGGGCGCAACAGGAGCTTTTCTTCGGTTTCAAAGCCCAATGGAGGTAGTCGATCAACCTCTATTTTAATCTTGATACTTGGCAGCAGTTTGACTCCAGCTTGGGGCACGATGCCTTCTAAAATTAGCTCTTTCCAAACAGTTGCAGATTTTAGGAAGGCAGATTCAATACTGGATTCTTGCTGCTTTTTCTTTTCTACAATAGTCACGCTCATCCCAATAGCCTGAAATTCTGTAATGATGGCGTCAAAGTAAATTTCCAACGAGAAATCCGGATCAACATTCAGCAGTGAGAAGTCAAGATCCTCAGAGTATCGATCCAATCCATAGAAAATTCGTAGCGCAGTTCCTCCGTAAAATGCGGCCTTTTCAAAAAATCCCGCACGTTGCAAACCTGCCAAAGTCACTTCTTGCATAATTTCGCGTAGTGCTGCAAATGCTTCTTCTTGATTTTTAGGATTATACTCGGCAATCCATTCCTGAATCATAAGCTTCGAATTGTGTTAACTACCATCTCCAAACTACTTTTCTTTTGGGCATCTGGAATCCATGAAACAATTGCCTCCAGATCAAGGTCTCGGAGAACCTCATCGTCCATTCG
Source organism: Cytophagales bacterium (assembly GCA_038320155.1). Lineage (GTDB taxonomy): Bacteria > Bacteroidota > Bacteroidia > Cytophagales > Cyclobacteriaceae > Algoriphagus. The sequence goes on along the minus strand of JBBQDY010000549.1, from coordinate 1,066 downwards.
CATGTCTCCAGCCAAGAAATCAATTACCTGTACGCTGCTTCGTAAATTTATTCCAGCCGTCATTACGATTTTGTCACAAATGGCCTTTTCGGGTGACGCGATCATTACAGCCTGCCTAGGAGTAAGATCTACACTGCAAATACCAAAAGAATAATATGGTATTGAAGCCTTTCTATAGCTGAACCGCCCCACAGCTGTCTTGTAAGTTTTGGAAGCTTTCACGGTTACTGAGGTAGTTTCAAAGACTCTCTCAGGTATCATTCCCCAATAGGATAGTGCCGATTCCATAGAAACGTAACTTGGTCCCCAGAGATGATTTGCGATTAGAAAGGATTCCGGTCTAAGTATTTTGCTCTTTGGCCCGGCCATATATAGTCCGTTTTTCAGACTAATTAACCATCCGGATTTCACTAACTCAGAAATCTTATCGTTGGGCCTCTTGTAATCTTTTAAGAGAGAAAGCATCACCTGCCTTGTAAGTGGCTGTTCTTGATAGCCTTGCAAAAGATCATGGTTTTCCATATTGTCAAATTTAATTACAATCATCGGAAAAAAACCGATTAAACCTACGATTTTTGACAACTAAAAATGTCAAATAAATCGAGAAAAATCAGAATCGATCCGATTTATGGTGATTATTTTGACAAGATTTTGAAAGTGAAAATCCAACGGGTTATGATAGTTTTTCGAACAGTCGTTAGGATTTAAAACCCATTTCAAAAAACGAATTTTTGAAATATAGTCCCCAAATTTTGTTCTTTCCGCCGATCGTATCCGATAACGCTCTTTCCCATGGAATGGTCGTCACCGGTTCATTGACCACAACCCAAGAACTGATCTGATCCCTAAATCCACCCACAAGATTTTGAATTCTGGCTTGATACAACTGGGTGGCAACTTCCGGACTATAGTAATAAAGCCATCCAGGGGTGCCCGCATCGTGAGTCCATCCCAGCATATGCCCTTTGGGGATTATTCCATTTACTGCGCACCAGTCTAATTTTTGTTGAAGTTCTTCCCATTTCGGCTTTCCCTGCTGAGGTTCGTATGGCGCCCATTTCACAGT
>JBBQDY010000548.1:0-2023 GCA_038320155.1 Cytophagales bacterium | reverse complement strand
CGTTTTTTTCCAACCCTTCTTTGACAAAATCATAATCTCCGACGGAAATTCCACCTGAGATGATCAATACATCTGAATCCAAACCTGTTTCAATGGCTTTCCTCGTCTCGACTTGGTTATCAGAAGCCGTCAGAATTTGTTTGACTGCAATGCCCATTGATTCTAAAGCTAACTTCAGCATCAGCGAATTGCTTTCAAATATTTTTCCAGCTTCCAGTTGATGCTGCCCGGATTGAATTTCATTCCCGGTAACCAAAATCGATACACTGGGTTTTCGGAAGACTGGAATCTCTTTTAACCCAAATCCACCCAAAAATCCGATTATGGGGACATTGATTCGAGTCCCTGCTTTTAGAGCAATGTCTCCTGCTTTGATCTGCTCTCCAATTGGCCGAACATTAAAGTTTTTCGGAGGCATTTTCAGAATTCTAACTCCATTTTCCGTTTGCTCTACATGCTCCTGCATGACCACCGTATCCGCATGGTCAGGAACTAGTGCGCCGGTAAAAATCCGTACTGCTTCCCCTTCTTTTATAGAAAAATTTTGAAAATCCCCAGCCTTAGACTCCCCAATGAGTTTCAATTCAGATTGGTCATCATGAATAAAAGCGTACCCATCCATTGAGGATTGACGAAAGGAAGGCAAATTAATCGGGGCGTAAATATCCGAGCCCAAAGTACTCCCCATAGCCAAATCGAGGGGGATCATTTCTACTGATTGGGGTTGGGTATGCTGGTCAACAAGTGCTAGGGCTTCTGAAACTGAAATCATTTCACTAACCTAATCAAACAAGTCGGGATTTGGAATCAGATTTATTTTAAGGGATCGGCACAAAAAAACAGGTCGTTTTAAAAAATAGCGACCTGCTCGAATATTCAGCTTATTAGCTCGGATTACTCGCTCCATCTGAGTGTAGTAGAATCTTTGACCAAGTGTATTCTGCAAAGACTCGACTGTCACAAGCAGGGCTAAAACAGCCCTACGTTTTTTTAACTTACTGTATTGCAAATTTCTTCTATCAAAAGCTCGAGGCTACTTAATTACATATCTAAAGCCCAGACCAAATCGTCCGGGTAGAAATCCATCACCGTCTCCTATGTAGGGTCTCCAATCTAGCGCAAGTGAAAGTGGGACATCTTTAAACTTGTAATCCATACCGACAAGTGGTCTAACTGCGAAACTAGAACTCCCCGAACCTAAAAGGATAGAGGGCCCAATGCCCGCATACCATTTCAGGCCTACTGCATTTTCAATATTCCCGTGGTATTGGTAGAGCAGATTGACCATGGTGATTCTGGTACCGAAGAGTAATTCAACATCTCCAGCACTTCTTTCGGTAAAGAAATGCTTGATAGAAGGTCCCACGAAAGTTCCCCCTGATCCAAAATCCAAGGAAAGCCCAGCTGCAGTTTTGTATTCAGATTGAGCGGTAACTAAAAATGAATTCAAACACATGCAGGCTACAAAGGCCACACTTATTACATTTTTCTTGATCATAGTCGTAGTAATTAAAATCCAGACCAAGAAGGTAAATTTTATTCAAACCAGCAAATAAAATTTAGTTGTTAGTGTTCCAATTCTCATCCCAATGATACAAGAAACCACAATATTTAATCTATGAATAAAAAACAAACAGTCTAGTTTTCATATGCTTAGAAGTATACAATGAGGGGCGATACGTATCATTCTAATCCCCATTGTAAAAGAATATTTTTCTTATGAATCTGTGAAAAATAGTGGCCTGCCTTTCGATTCAATTTGTGAAACCTTAGTGGGTTTTGCAGTTTACAGACTCCTATCTTAAGCTATCCGGTTCTGTAGCGTTGATTCAGAAAACAGTTTCACCCACGATTTTACTTTGCTTCATTTTGCGAAACCTCAGGGGACTTTGCGGTTAAAAATTACCACCCACTCGTTTTACCTTGACCGCTGCGAGTGTTCTGACTCATGGCAGAATAGAAACCTTGGTTCCCTTTTCGGTTTAAAAAACAAAAGATTTTCGATTCTACTACCAGCTTCTCG
>JBBQDY010000547.1:0-2031 GCA_038320155.1 Cytophagales bacterium | reverse complement strand
GCAGCAGGATGCCTCACTAGGTGGAGTGCTGTTGTTCAATCCGGAGACAGGATTCCAATCTATTTCAGCAAGGAAAAGCGGTTTTCAGGTGAAAGGAAATACTAAAGCGATAGAAAAAATCCAATTGACAAGCGGTAAAGTATTGCTTTTGGTTTTTCAAAATGGAGGTGAGTCAAAAGCTTTTCAATTCGACTCATTCGGTATTTCTGTCAAATAAGCCAAGACTCAAATACTCTGAGACGATGTCGGTAGTTATCAATTTTTATTTGGTAAATATCAAATTTTGAATGAGATATTGGGATGTGCAAAAGCTAACAGATTGAAATTGCCTCAATTCCAGTCACTTCGCCCACTATTTTATTTATAAAATAGAACGATACTGGTGTTTTTCAAACAGCACGATTTTCTGATAATTTTAACGCCATTGGGAAACTTATAAATCGCACTTAAAAAACCCAAGACTCTTTTCGACTCTTGGGCTTTTGATTTTTGAATTGGATGCAGGGTTGGAAATCAAATCAGCTATTTAAATTTTTAATGCTTTTCGACCCAACTAGTGTCTCCCTAGAAAGATTGTCTAATTGTTATGATTTCTATAGGCTCTTTTTTCGGAGTGACTCCAATCAGGTTTCTAATGGTTTTATCATATTCAAGAGAGGAAATTTTAACATTAATTGATTCTAGTTTGAAATTACTCAAGTTCTGAAGCCTTGGCCTGCTTGAGGTTAATTCTGCTGGAAGTTTAATCTTAACAGACGCATTAGACCCATAAACAAACCATCTCAAAGATTTGATTGGTTGGGAGTTGGTGTTTTCAGAATTGTCCCAAACAGCTATCCAGTCTGTTGTGCCAGCTGGTTTAGTGAATTGAAAAGAGGCAAGATTTTTACTTTGTGCCTGAATTTCTTGCTCCTGAGGAATGACTATGGAAGCCGGAGCAGTACCAATTCGGTAATAAAAGAAGGCTGTTTTTGAACTCATTGTTCGCTTCGCCTCAATGTTTATTTGATAGTTTTCAAAATTGTTCAGAAACCCGATTTCGTAGTTCTGGGTAGGATCAAAACCTGTTGATCCTCCAAGTCTATTGCTATTTACGATATATGCATTTGTTAAATTGTCACCATTTTTTTCCAAAGAAATAGAGGAGAAATAGAATTGAGAGAATTGGGACGTGGGGAATTTCAATACTTGATCATAGGTGCTGAGCTCTGAAAATTTCAGGGTCGTTGATATTCCGGGGCTGGTTACATCCAACATCTTATAACGGGATTGTCCAGAAGCATTTGTGGCAGAAAGCAAATACTTTGACTCACCTTTGAAGGTATTCATCTTCATCTGGAGCTGACCATTGGATCGGTTAGCTAGGTAGTTATAGTTTGCTCCTTTGCTAGTCACGTAAGCTCCAAATGGTAAAGAAGTATCAGTCAGGATCACTTCAAACTCTCCAGAAACCTCAAGTTTTGGTTGACCAGCATGCCTAAGTCCCAAAGTGACATCTTCGCTTGTAAGGATGTCTGAGTATGTCTCCATAAATTCTATTCTATTTCCGAAATTTTCCGATATCCGGTAGCTGGTCAGATGATATCTTTTGGTATCATCAATTTCAAAGATCAACGTCTGTCCCTCGCTTGTCACCTGTTTGGTAGCTAAGGGTTCTCCTGATAGGTCATGGAGAATCAAATAAGTTTCATTGAAACTACTGAAGTACCCTCCTGAGACGGTTACCTGAAATTTGCCATCACCTTCGATGATGGGATTTGGATCGTCAGATCCATTACAGGAATAGAGGAAAGAAGCCAAAAATATGGCAAAAACTGTTTTTTTCATTGTAGTAGATTTTTTTGCAAATATTCGTAAAACCCCAATTTGTTAAGAGGTTAGTTAATGTTAGTTTGTTCGATTGTCAGTTTGAAGAAACCCGCTCAGGAATAGCCTTTGCCCTTAGCTCCACAAATTTATTGGGCCCATTGTCAGACTTGATCAATTGGAAGGAATCGTAAAGCTCACCGATGGCCGTGTAGGAATCAAAAA
>JBBQDY010000546.1:0-2036 GCA_038320155.1 Cytophagales bacterium | reverse complement strand
CTATGTCGCTAGACAGAGTTTACGAATTGTAACTGCTAGCAAAAATGAAGATCTCCAAAAAATCGTAGAGTCTATTCAAGAAGCTGGTGATATGAGTTTCAACCTGTATTTCCAGGTAGCTGAATCCACTAAAAAATCGCTGGAAGATGCCATGCTGGTAGAAGCCTTGAAAAATGCTGAAAGTAGGGCTTTATTAATCGCACAGACTATGGGTATAAAAAGCATCCGTGTTCATCGCGTATCCTTGGAGACACCTCAGCAAATTTATCCTAAAATGGAAATGATGCGGACCAGTGCTGATGCATCTTCAGAAACATTGATCGCACCGGATGATCAGTCCTTGACTCGGAAGGTATATGTGAAATATACGTATTGAGTCCTTTTATCAAGAACTTAGCCCCGATTAGAGCTGTCTAATCGGGTTTTTTTAATTAAACCCTCTCTTACAAATGGATAAAAAACCCATCATCGCTCTCCCATTAATCTACCCGATCATTCAAGAGAAATGTGCTGAAATCGGCTTTGATATGCCATCTGATTTATTGGTTGGCACTTTGCTGAAAACGCTGATTGGAAGCAAACCCAATGGGAATTTTTTAGAGCTGGGAACAGGTATCGGTCTTTCTTTAGCATGGATGGTAGATGGTATGGATGATACTTCCCAAATCGTGTCTATTGACAATGAACCCTCATTGACTAGAATAGTCTCCGATTGGTTTGGGCTTGATCCCCGGGTGACAATCCGCTGTGAAGACGGTGCCGAGTGGATCAAAAATTACGAAGGAGAATCATTCGATTTGATATTCGCAGACACTTGGCCAGGGAAATATTTTGACTTGGATGAGACCTTGGGCCTCTTGAAAATCGGAGGATTCTATGTAATTGATGATATGAATCCACAACCTAATTGGCCTGACGGGCATGCCGAGAAAGCCTTTGGTTTGATCGAAAAACTCTCCACTTACCCAAAATTCTCCTTTACGCATTTGGATTGGTCCACAGGAATCATTTTGATGACTCGGATTTCTTAAGTCGAGACTTCAACTCTTTTTTATCGCAGGAGAAATTGAGATATTCGACGTTGGTTTACTTTAATCACAAATTCGTCTCCAGAGAAAAGTGGATACTTGCCTTATGATATCTGACTTGAAAGCCCTTCTAAAAGAAGAATTTGGTTTCGAAAACCCTGAAATCAAACTACTTGCAGGCTATTTTAATCTCAATTACCTGATCATACATCAGGGCGAGAAATTTATTTTGAAAACCTATCGATTCGCTTCAGAATATTGGGATATTCTTCAGGCAGAAAATGAGGTATTACTTCAGTTAATTGATCAGAAAAAAGCTGGAGTTCCTAGGCCCATTCACTTTTCAGACGGCCAATTCTTGCTTCAAAGACCGATCGAAGGCAAACCTAGCATCATAAGAATGCTCAGCTATCTTGAAGGAGATTTTCTCGGATCGCTTATGGCTTCCAGAGCTACTTACGGGTCACTTGGAAGCTTCTTGGCTGAGCTGAATTTGGGTTTGCGCATTTGCAAGAATTATGTTCTGAGATCCAGACAATTAGACTGGGACATTCAATACTTGCACCTCAACAAGCCTTTGATTGAGGCTATCGAATCGGCTCAGGACAGAAATCTAGTGCGTTACTTTTTCCTGCAGTTTGAAGAACTAGTGATTCCAATCTTCCCAAATCTTCGGAAACAACTTATCCATGGAGATGCGAATGAGTGGAATATCTTGTGTGAAAAAGGGATTGTCAATGGAATCATCGACTTTGGTGACTGTTGTTATTCTCCACTGATCAACGAGACGGCAGTGGCGCTGACTTATATCATCTACGATAAGGAAAATCCATTGGAATGGGTTGCTGATTTCCTGAAAGCCTATCACCAGATCATTCCTTTAGAGTCTCAGGAATTGGAAATACTGTATTACTTGATTGCGGCCAGACTTTGCATTAGTGTCTGTCAATCGGCTCACTCGCGAAAAGTAAATCCAGAAAACAGTTACGCATCAATAAGTGAAAAGGC
>JBBQDY010000545.1:0-2038 GCA_038320155.1 Cytophagales bacterium | reverse complement strand
AGGCCTACGGGGATATAAGGCTTGCTATCATCAAACTTTAAATCAATCGCTCCATTCAATCGCTGGAATCTATTGATCTGGCCCCACGGGGTATTCCAACTCCCAATGTCAGCATTCATCGCTTCGATCGTCTGAGCGAAAGTCGCCAAAATTTCGCCGGAGCTTGGATTTGGTACCTTACCTAGATTAGCATTAAAAGGAATCAGATAATTGATATTTCCATGATTTCGCATAAAATTCATCCCGAAAAAATGCGCCAAAGACATCGCTACAGATTCCTTGGAAGTGCGGTAATCCCAATTCTGAATTACTTTGATCGGCTCGGTCAACTGAGGATCTGCGACCCCTTTTTGATCGTAAGCCTTTAAAAGCATCGGAATCAACACTTCAAAAGCCGGCAGATAAGGATCATAAGCCATGGTGATGAAACTATCCAAAGTCAGATTTTTTGCCTCTTTCAATACTTTTACGGCATGAAGCGCACGGAAATTTTCCTGATCCGGAGCCATGTATTTGGGATAGTCGGCCTGTTTGGGGCTAAACTCTCCAGCGGCTGTAAAAGGCGTGGAATTCGTGTTTTGAATCCAACCTGTTTCTGGGTTCAGAATCAAAATGCTTTCGTCTACGGTGTGGATTCCAATCCAATCAGTCTTTGGGTCCGAGCCATCAACCGGTCGTTGGAAATCGAAGCTATCATCACGCTTTGGAATGAAGTTACCATGGAAATAGGCAATGTTCCCTTCCGCATCTGCAAAGACGGTATTGTTTGAAGAGTTGGTTCGGATATCCATCATCTTCTTAAACTCGCCATAGTTTGCCAATTTGGTTCGCGTATAGCTTTGCGTCAGCGCGTTGACCGGATCCCAATTAATCTTTGTGGCTACCCACTTGTCCTCTATTTTATGGGTTATTGGACCATGATGAGTTCGGTAGTATGTGAACGATTTTTCTTTGATTTGATCTCCTTCCTTGTATTTCAAGGTGACTTGCTGAGATTCCACATCCCGCATTTCATCCCCATATTTGTATTGAAATTTTCCGTCTTTTTCAGTAACCTCTTCGACGAATTCATCAATGAAATCCACAAAAGTCGAGGTATGAATCCAACCAGTTTTTTCATTGAAACCCTGATAAACAAAAAACTGCCCCCAAGTCACAGCTCCGTAGGCATTCAAACCTTCTTCGCTGACTACATGTACTTCCGGTCTGAAGTAGAAAGAAGTATGAGGATTGATTAGGAGCATGGCATTGCCAGACTCAGTCAATTCGCCGGAAACTGCAATTCCATTTGAGCCTTTTGGCTCATCCAGCATTTCCTGGTGATTCAGATCATTTCCAAAGTTATTCAGCGCCAATGCTTTATTTTCTTCATAAAATGCCTTAATCCGATTAGTAGGAATCTGCTCGATATCTCCACCGATTGATCCTTCGGAAAAAAACATCGGCATCCAAGCTTCATAGTGCGTGATCACCTGTGGGGTCACCTCGGGATGTGTTTCCAAATAATAATTGACCCCATCGGCAAAGGCCTGACAGAGTGATTTCAACCAATCCGGAGCTTTTTCATAAGCCACTTTTGCTTCCGCTTCCGTCATGTAGAGATTGGCTCGCAGGTCAGAATAGATCGCCTCCTCCCCTTCGAGTTCGGCGAGTCTTCCGGTAGCCCAAATATAGTTTCGCTCGACCCGCCTGAAATCGTCCTCGCATTGCGCATAGAGCAATCCGAAAACTACATCAGCGTCGGTTTTCCCATAAATATGCGGCACACCAAAATCGTCGCGAATGATTTCCACCCGCTCAGCTTTGGCTTCCAAGTCGGATTGGGGTTCGGCTTTTTTACAGGAAAAAATAATACTGGCTATAAAAATCAGGAGTAGGGATTTCTTCATCATTGGGTTTTTTGCTTTGAAAGTTTGAAAGTAACCGAATCTGGCCGAGTGCGCAAAAGGAATTTTCAACGGTGGGAATCGTAGTGATGTACGGGGAATTTCTGCTGAAACTGATTGATTTCTTCTTCAGAAATGGTCTGACTCAATTC